>JAYUZA010000495.1:0-3706 GCA_043752145.1 Flavobacteriales bacterium | reverse complement strand
ATTAAAGTAACAACTATAGTCGTATTCGATACGGTCGACAAAAACCTCGGGCCTGCCTTTTAATTTTGTCCATGTAACGGCTTTTGTTTCCTTTAATTTACCGGTAGGCTTTCCCTGAAAATCATTCCAGGTAAGTTTTTTATCGGGCGACCATTTAATTAATTCAGTGCTGATTTCGCCACCCGAAGCAGCGATCAGGCTTAAAGCGAATAAGCTAATGAAAAATAAAAAAATGGTGTTCGATCTCAATTTTAGCGGGATTTTAAGTACTAAATCTACACTAAATTTTCCAATTCCTATTACCGTTACCTAAACTCCCTTGGCGAAACACCAATTTTTTTTTTAAATGCCATGCTAAAATGTTGCAATGATGCATACCCTAATTCGAACGCAATTTGCGTGACCGGTTTTTGTTTTTTTCGTAAAGCAGTACACGCCATTTCTAACCGCACATCGGCCAAATATCCAAATACGGTATTGTTGAATAATTCTTTGAATCCGCGCTTCAATTTAAATTCATTAATTCCTGCAATGGCTGCAAGTCTGGTTAAGGATGGCGGAGCATCCATATGCGTTAACAAATAATCGCGGGCGAAAACAATACGCTCTTTATCATACTCGGTTTTTACATAAACTGGTTGCGGACTCTGCGTTCGTATATAACTAAGTTGTTGCAACATTAAGAGATCAACAATGCGCGCATACAAATACATGGGTTTTAATTTTTCATCTTCGGTATAATGTGAAATGGAATAAATACATTGATGCATGGCCGCATCTAAAGGCAATGCTGTATTTGAAAATAAAATTTGCTTGTTACCCTTTAATTTTTTTGCAAATTCTTTTAATTCATCGTTACCGGTTTTTGCGATGGTACGAAATGCAGCAACAGAAAATTCAATTGTAAAACCGGATGATCTTTTTCTTTTGGAGCCATAAATTAAGTTATGCTCGTGTGCTTGCACATTGCACCAACATTGCACAAGCGGTGCACGCAATTCGGTTTTGACAAACGGTTCAATAACCGTTACCACATTATTAGGATCTATTATACGAATTCCCATTACTCCGTCAAATATAAGTTCTTATCCGTTTAATATAACATGCTGAAATCAATTAGCCCCTACTTTTGTTGTGTTCAAATGAAATAAAACAATGCAATGATCGAATTATTTAAGACCGATATAAGTCATAAAGACGCTAAAAAACAAGTGCTTATGGCCATTAAGCAAGAATTTCCCGGGGTGATTGCAACACTCGAGTTGGAAGATAAGGATAATGTGCTGCGTGTGGTTGGTGCCTGGGCACCAGTGCCAACCCATAGTATAATTGAACTGGTGAAAAAACAGGGATTTGCATGCGAGTTATTATTGAACGATTAAAAACGCATTAGCGTTCAACGATTCTATTAAAAAACAAATTACGACAGAGTTAAAAATTACGAAATGGTAAACTTTAAAAAATTACGACAAATGATCGAAATAAAAGGAAACGGAAACATAGTTTCACGCGAATTAAATGTAAGCACGTTCATTCGCCTTCACCTAGGCTTGCGCGGACAAGTTGAACTTCACCAAAGCGATGAAGAAAAAGTAATTGTTGAAACAGATGAAAACCTCCAGGATTTTTTCGCTGTAGCTAATGCGGGGCGCACACTATTTGTTTCAACCGAAGTAAAATTCCGCAAACCGGTTTTTACTTCCTGTGTAACCAAAATATATTTACGTCAAATGGATACCTTATACGTTCGCAACGAAGGCGGCCATGTGACTTGTCCCAATGAGATTTCATTAAAGGAACCCATCACCATAAAAATACAAAGCGAAGGTAATACCGAACTTAACCTGGTGGTCCCATCCATTAAACTTTCGTGTCAAACCGAAGGAAACGTAACCTTACGTGGTGCCTGCGAAAATATTAAGATCAATACAATGAGCGAAGGAAATTTCGACTCTTCAAAATTAAAAGCGGGTGAATTGTATATTAAAAACATGTCAGAAGGAAATGTTGACCTGTATGCCGAAAAAACCATTGAGATGAAACACTATGGCCAAGGGTATATGCACTATTATGGTCCGGCAGTTGTAAAAGATGTAAGGCAGTATGGGGATGGTGAGATCAAACACATGAAGGAAAGTTAAAGAGAAAAGTTAGATTATAGAAGTAAGAAGTTAGATTAGGAAAGGTAGAATGTAGAAGTCAGAAGTCAGAATAGAATGCGTTCTAAAAGGTAACCGGAAGAAGTAAGAATCGAGCCGTTAGACGAAAAAATGAAGCATAGAGAATTACAAATGCGTTAATGCTGAAACACCTCCTGTAATGGCAAAACGCCTTCGTACCTAAATTTCCTTTTGAAAAAATTGCCTTCAATTCTACACATTAAATATATTTGACCAATTATCTATATGAAATGAACCGGGTCGAACGCATATCAGCCATATTAATTCAATTGCAATCAAAAAAAATTGTCAAGGGACAAGATCTGGCCGACCGCTTTTCCATTAGCTTGCGAACAGCCTACCGTGATGTAAAGGCCTTGGAAGAAGCAGGTGTTCCCATTGTTAGCGAAGCCGGTGTTGGGTACTCGTTAATGGATGGATATCGCTTGCCACCGGTAATGTTTACCAAAGAAGAAGCCATTGCTTTTTTAACTGCCGAAAAATTAGTAGAGAAATTAACCGATCCTTCAACGTACAGCACATACCAGTCGGCATTGTTTAAGATCAAAGCGGTTTTAAAAACCGATGACAAAGAGCATCTCGAAAAAATGGATGATTATATTGAAGTACTAAAAAGCTCATACCTGCCTCCAGATAAAAAAACAAACAACCATATTCAAACAATTTTAAAAAGCATAGCACAAAAAAAACAATTGTCCATTCACTATTTCGCCAACCACAACCAGCAAAATTCAACCAGGAATGTTGAACCGGTAGGAATTTTCCTTATGGGACAACAGTGGCACCTTATTGCGTATTGCTGTTTGCGCAACGCCTACCGCAATTTTCGTATCGACCGCATTCAAAAAAGTGATTTTACCGAACAGCCATTTAAAAAACAACATCCTCCATTAAAAACGTATTTAAAGGAAATAACCAAAGTAGAAAAGGACTTATATACAATTGTTATTCGTGTTGAAACTGATAAACTCAAATATTTTGGCGAACAAAAATTTTACAATGGTTTTGTTTCCGAAAAAACAGTGAACGATCGTACCGAAATGACTTTTATTACTTCATCGCTCGAAGGATTTGCCCGCTGGTACATGATGTTTGGCGACTATGCCCAAATAATTTCCCCTAAAGCCCTAAAAAACAGGGTTAAAGAAATATTGAAAGGCATTTCAAAAAATATCAAATAACATTTTTTACTGCTGACATACTGTTGACATACGGTGCCTGTATTTTTGATCAAACTTTAAAACTAAAGCATATGATCACATTTATGGAATCGCTCTTACAAGAACTGGAGCACGAAAAAATTGGAACACGAAAAATGCTGGCACTGGTACCTGCCAACAAATCGGATTGGAAACCTCATGAAAAAAGCATGAAATTAAAAGACCTGGCAACACACCTTGCCGATTTGCCAACATGGGTAACACTTGCCATTGAAAAAGACGAACTGGATTTTGCAACGTCTCCTTATAATCCGCAAAATTGCGAAGGTGGCGATGAACTTGTAAAATACTTTGACAAAAATTTTG
>JAYUZA010000494.1:0-9273 GCA_043752145.1 Flavobacteriales bacterium | reverse complement strand
GTTGACCTATATCACACCAAATCAAAAAAAACCGAACCGGGTAAAAATTAATTTTTTTATTATGATAAAAATAGCCACTTTTGCTTCGGGTGCCGGTTCAAACGTATTGAATTTGATCAATCATTTTAAAGGGCATGCTTCTGTAGAATTATCTTTAGTGGTTTCCAATAACACACAAGCCGGTGCTATTGAAAAAGCGAAAACGAACGGCATTCCGTACTTATTACTATCCTCCGTAGAAGTTAATAACGGAAAATACATTGTGGATGAAATGCGTTCAAGAAATATCGACTTCATTGTTTTAGGCGGATATCTAAAAATGATACCTGTTGAATTAACACAGGCGTATGCCGATAAAATAATCAATGTCCATCCTTCTTTATTGCCAAAATATGGTGGCAAAGGAATGTATGGTGCTGCCGTTCACAAAGCTGTTTGGGAAAACAAGGAAAGTGAAAGCGGAATAACTATTCATTTTGTGAATGAGGAATATGATAAAGGACGAATTATCGCGCAAAAAAAAACCACGCTTACCACCGAGGATACAGTTCATGATGTTGAAAATAAAGTAAGGGCGCTTGAAATAAAATGGTTTCCTGCTATTATAGAAAGTGTAATTTTACAGAAACAAATTCCATGAATTTCAATTTAACCGAAATAGGTAAAGCCACCATGATATTGCTGGCCGTTATTGATATCATCGGTTCAATTCCCATGATCATTGAAATACGCAACAAAGCGGGAGGGTCGATCTATCCTTTTCGCGCTACCATGGTTTCGTTGGGAATAATGATCGGTGTTTTGTTTTTGGGAGAAGGGATTTTACACGTGATCGGGATCAATTTTGCCGAGTTTGCCGTTGCCGGTTCATTTGTATTATTCTTTATGTCACTTGAAATGATCCTTGGTATAAAACTTTTTCGTGACGAAGGCATTTCCAAAACAGCCTATATAGTTCCATTGGCGTTTCCCCTTATTGCCGGAGCCGGTACCATGACCACCATTTTATCCATTCGTGCCGAATTTCAAACCATCAATATTATTGTTGCCATTGTTTTAAATGCCCTGCTTATTTATGCTGTGCTGAAATCGGTTGGCTATCTTGAAAAATTGTTGGGCGTAGGTGGCATAGCCGTTATGCGAAAAGTATTCGGAATAGTTTTACTTGCAATGGCCGTTAAATTATTTTCTACCAATATAACCGCATTATTCAACGTCCATTGATCGAGCTCTACACAGATGGCGCTGCACAAGGAAATCCCGGTCCCGGTGGTTATGGATTAATTTTGCGTTCAGGAAATCATTACAAGGAATTATCGGAAGGATTTGAATTAACCACGAACAACCGAATGGAGTTATTGGCTGTAATTGTTGGATTGGAACAATTAAAAAAAGCCGGAACAAACATTACTGTTTTTTCAGATTCAAAATATGTAGTGGACGCTACCGAAAAAGGATGGATAAAAGGATGGCAAGCCCGCGGATTTAAAAAGGTAAAGAACGTAGATCTGTGGAAACGATTTATTGAAATTGCCAAACAACACAACGTAAAATTCAAATGGATCAGGGGCCATTCGGGTCATCCCGAGAACGAACGATGCGATGAACTGGCCGTTGCGGCAGCAAATTCACCCCAAAAACAGGTCGACCGTGGTTACCTTGAAAGCCTTGATACTAGCGCAAATGAAGCCCTTTTTGGTGAATAAAAACGGCTCTTTAACGCTTATTGTATTTCTAATGCCAAAAGTTTAGTAATTTTAAATAGAGGCTTGGCCTATGTGGAATATTTTTGCCCGTATAATAATTCGTAAACGCTGGTTTATTTTGCTCATTTTATTGGGGCTTACCGGAATTTTTGGATACTACTCCACAAAGATCCGTATAAGTCACGAGTTCTCAAAAATGTTGCCGCCCTCCGATACCAACATCATTGTATTTAATAAGATACGACAAACTTTTGGTGATGAGGCAATGTTCATTGTTATTGGTGTAAAAGATAAGGACCTTTATTCACCAAAAAAATTCAAGGCATGGAGTGATCTAGGAGATGACCTTCGTAAAATTTCGGGTGTGGATTCTGTTTTTTCAGAAGCCAACATGTATTACCTCACACTCGACACATCGCTCAATACCTTTGTACTAAAAAAAACGTTCACAAAATTTCCTGAGAAACAAACACAACTTGATTCATTAAAAAAAGTAACGCGATCATTGCCTTTTTACAATGGCATCATGTTCAATGACTCTACCGAAACATCGCTCATGATGGTTTTTGTTAATGGTGATCGTTTCAACTCCGATAAAAGAGGCACACTGGTACCGGACATTGTTAAAGTGACCGAAAAATACAAAGATAATTTTGAAGAGTTCAGGTATTCGGGATTGCCTCTGGTGCGCGATACATTGCTTTCAACCCTTAAACATGAATTGGGTTTGTTCGTTCTGTTATCCATCATTGCTTCGGCCATCATTCTTTACATATTTTTTAAATCGTTCAAAGTATTGCTCATTTGCATGTTAACCATTGTCATTGGTTTGGTATTTTCTTTCGGCACCCTCGGGCTTTTACAATACGAAGTTTCCGCTTTAATGAGTTTGATACCTCCGCTCATGATCATTATTGCTATTCCAAACTGTATTTATCTTATTAATAAATACCATCAGGAATACTCTCGCACTAAAAATAAAATGAAAGCGCTTACGGGTACCATTTATAAACTGGGGGCTGCCACTTTTATTACAAACGCCAATACAGCTTTAGGATTTTTGACGTTTTTGTTTGCGGGAAATGAAAAATTGACCGAGTTCGGGGTCATCACTTCATTCAACGTAATGGCCATGTTCTTTATTTCACTCACGTTTATTCCCATCATGTTCACCTTTTTCCCTCCTCCTTCGGTAAAAGCAACAAAACATCTGGATAAAAAATGGAGTGAGTATTTCATCAAAAAAATTACCGACCTGATCTTATACAGACGTAAGCTCATTTACGTTGCTACGATCGTTATTTCCGTTGCAAGTTTTTTTGGCATTTTCTTTATTCGTACCACAGGCAGTATTTCCAGCGATCTACCTGCCGACTCGCAGGTTGTTAATGATCTTAAATTCTTTGAAAGGGAATTTGGTGGTATCATGCCAATAGAGATCGTTATTAACGTAAAGGAAAAAGGACAAATTACCAAGGATAAGACCTTGCATAAAATTGATTCCATTCAAAAAATAATCGAGCTCGATCCTACATATTCAAAATCCATTTCCATAGTTGATGTCGTTAAATTGTTGAATCAGGCCATGAACAGCAACGACCTGTCGAAGTATGATTTCATGACTTCGGAAGAAAAAAGACAATTGCTTAAATACCGTGATAAGTTAAAAGACAAAAAAGATCTTCTAAAAAGTTTTATTGACAGTACTGAAACCCTCACCCGTATTACTGCGCAAATGGCCGATATTGGTTCAAAAGAAATTGCCGCGAAACAAAATACACTAATGCCTTTAATTGATTCGGTACTTAATCCGGATAAAGCACGCGCATATTATATCATTGACAAAATTCGAAAGAATAAATACAGTAAAGAGCAAAGATTGCAAGCCGTTAACGGTTTATTGGGCGAAAACAATCGTTTGCGCAATACGTTAATTGAACAATTGGCGGGCAAAGACACTAACAGGTTCTATGCGCTGGATGAAGATGCCGAATTAATGAATTCGGAAATATTGAAAAAAGATTTTGAAACAAAATTACAAAGAGCATACAAAACCAGTTCATACGAAGCACAAATTACCGGTACAAGTACCTTGTTCGCAAAAGGAACAAATTACATGATCAACGACATGATCCAAAGTTTGATCTTTGCCATTATAACCATCTCGGCACTCATGTTCTTTTTGTTCACGTCTGCCCGCATGATCATTATTTCACTGGTACCAAACATCATTCCGCAAATTATGGTCGCGGGTCTCATGGGCATTTTAGATCTTCCTTTAAAACCATCCACTATTTTGGTGTTTAGTTTAGCATATGGTATTTCGGTCGATAACAGTATACATTTTCTTGCCAAATACCGGCAGGAATTAAAGCTGCAGCACTTCAACATCAAACAATGTGTAATTGTATCGCTGAGGGAGACGTTTTTAAGTCAGGTGTACACCAGCATTGTTTTACTTTTAGGATTCAGTATGTTTTGTTTCTCCAGTTTTGGAGCCACCATTGCCTTGGGTATTTTGGTTTCGCTTTCACTCATGATAGCCATGTTCTGTAACCTTATTATTTTACCGGCCTTGCTCTTGTCGCTCGACCGTTACATAGCAGTTAAGGCGTATCAGGAACCGTTCCTGAGTATTTACGATGAAGAAGAGGATATTGATCTTTCAGAACTGGAAATTGAAAAAAGACCCGATGATCTCATGCTCGGTCTCGATATAAAAGAAGATGAATAATATTATGTTATGAAATACTCCATTCTTTTAAAAGAGTAGCAGGAATATTCCATGTGACAATTAAAAACAAATAATGAACGCATGAAGGGAATTATATTAGCCGGTGGATCCGGTACACGCTTACATCCGTTAACGCTTGCCATAAGCAAACAGTTAATGCCCGTGTACGATAAACCCATGATCTATTATCCGCTTTCAACCTTGCTTTTAGCCGGTATCAAAGATATCCTTATCATAAGTACACCACATGACTTACCCATGTTTGAAAAACTGCTTGGTTCGGGAAATCAGATCGGTTGCAATTTTTCATATGCTGAGCAGAAAGTTCCAAATGGTTTAGCACAAGCATTTGTAATTGGTTCCAATTTCATTGAGAAGGATAATGTTGCGCTTGTATTGGGTGATAATATTTTTTATGGTTCAGGCATGGGCAAAAGGTTGGTTGATGCAGCCACAAATATTAACGGTGGTGTTGTTTTTGCATATCACGTGAGCGATCCCGAACGTTATGGTGTGGTTGAATTCGATAAAAACATGCACGCCATTTCCATTGAGGAAAAACCAAAACAGCCCAAATCAAATTATGCCGTTCCCGGTTTGTATTTTTACGACAATTCGGTGATCGATATTGCCAAAAATTTAAAGCCAAGTGCGCGTGGTGAATATGAAATTACGGATGTAAACAAAGAATATTTGCAAAGCGGTAAATTGCATGTCTCTATACTTGATCGTGGTACAGCATGGCTTGATACTGGAACATTTACTTCATTAATGCAAGCCGCACAATACGTACAGGTAATTGAAGAACGCCAGGGATTAAAGATCGGTTGCATTGAAGAAATTGCTTATCGCAAAGGTTTCATCAATGCCGAACAATTGCAAAAAATAGCGCAACCCTTAACCAAAAGTGGTTATGGAAATTATTTATTAGGACTGCTTAAATAAACCATGGAATTTCTCAGGCAGTATCTTACCCAAATTGAAAAGGAATTAAACAAAGTTCCGTTCCCGCAAAAACCCGTTAATTTATACGATCCGTGTAAATATATGCTGGCTTTGGGCGGAAAACGTGTCAGACCGGCATTGACCCTTATGGCGCATAAACTTTTTTCCAAAGAGCATGAAGCCGCTATGTCCGCAGCGTTATGCATTGAACTCTTTCATAATTTTTCGCTTATTCATGACGATATCATGGACAAAGCCCCGTTACGCAGAGGTAATCCGACCGTTCACACCAAATGGAGCGAAACCATTGGTATTTTAGCCGGTGATGCCATGCTTGTTCACTCCTATAAATTATTGGCCGATAAATATGACGGGGGTCAGTTAAAACAGCTGTTACTTGTTTACAATAAAACCGCTACCGAAGTTTGTGAGGGCCAACAAATGGACATGGATTTTGAATCGCGTTCAAACGTATCGGTAGGTGAATACGAAAACATGATCTCCCTTAAAACTTCTGTTCTCTTAGGCTGCGCCTTAAAAATGGGGGCCATTACCGCTAACGCTTCTAAAGAGGATGGGGACCATTTATACGAGTTTGGAAAAAATATCGGAATTGCGTTTCAGTTACGTGATGATTTGTTAGACGCTTTTGGTATTCCGGCAAAAACCGGCAAACAACCCGGTGGCGATATTTTAGCAGGCAAAAAGACATTTTTGGTAATAGAATGCCATCAAGTGGCAAATGTTGAGGATCAACAAAAATTAAACGGTATCCTGGCGGGTAGTTCGGCAACAAAAGTGAATGACACCATTGAGCTGTTTAAAAAATATAAAGTGGAAGAGTTAACGCAAAAAGAAGTACATAGATTTCAGGCCATCGCTATGGAACATTTGGAAAAAGTGAATGTAAAAAAAGAAGATAAACAACCATTGATAGATCTGGCGAATTATTTGTTGAATAGGGAGAACTAAGAAAATTTAAACACAGAGAGACCGAACAAGACGCGCAGAACACGGAGTTATAAAGTAGTATTCAAACGCTATTGCGTTCAACGATTCAAATAAAAAGAATTATTATAGAGTTAAACAAAAGTATTATTACATTTTGATCACATTATTCAAACCTCAAACAAAGCGAAATTTTAATTTAACTTTAAAATCAATCCAAACCGCAAACACATTTGCTTTTTGAATATAGTTGCCATCATACCTGCCCGCTATGCAAGCTCCCGTTTTCCGGGTAAGCCATTAGTTGACATTGGTGGAAAAACCATGATACAACGCGTATACGAACAGGTACAAAAAGCCAAAGGCATTTCGCACATTATTATTGCTACCGATGATATGAGAATTGAAAGCGAAGCCAGACGAATGGATGCCGAAGTATTAATGACTTCGCCCGAACATAAAAGCGGCAGCGACCGTTGTGCTGAAGTAGCCAGGGCTTTATTCGATAAATTCGATGCGGTAATAAATATTCAAGGCGATGAACCCTTTATTCACCCGCAACAAATTGAACAGGTAGCAAAATTATTAAGTGATCCCTCAACGCAAATTGCCAGTTTGGCACGACACATAAAAAACAGCAATGATATTGTTGATCCTTCAAAAGTAAAAGTGGTTTTTGACAAAAATAAAAAAGCATTATACTTTAGCCGAAGCGCCATTCCGTTCAATCGCAACGCAGAGCAAAAAGATTGGTTCTCGCAAACCGATTATTTTTTGCATGTGGGCATTTATGGTTATAAAGCTACCGTTTTGAAAGAGATCGCTTTGCTTCCTCAAAGCAAACTTGAAATAGCCGAATCGTTGGAGCAATTGCGCTGGTTAGAAAACGGATATTCAATTCACATGGATATTACCGAGCATGAAAGTTACGGTATTGATACACCAGAAGATTTAAAACACATAAAACACCTCCTCTAAAATAGGAAAAGTGAAATCAGAAATCAGAAAATCGCTGGCTTATAACCATCAAACAATCAGATGTTTTTGGAAAATTTCAACCCTTTTTTGATTTCGCCTTTCTGATTTCTGATTTTTTCCACTTATTCCTTTGGAAATGTATGTCTTCCATACTCCATAAATACTAATTTTACTTTATGGAATACCACCACCGCGATATAGAAAAAAAATGGCAAGCTTACTGGGCCGATAAAAAACCGTTTCGTGCCGAAGACGATTCTTCAAAACCAAAATATTATATTTTAGATATGTTTCCCTATCCTTCGGGAGCGGGATTGCATGTTGGTCACCCGCTGGGTTATATTGCCAGCGATATTATTTCACGTTACAAACGCCACAAAGGATTCAATGTTTTGCATCCTATGGGTTACGATAGTTTTGGATTACCGGCCGAACAATACGCCATACAAACAGGTCAGCATCCCGATAAAACCACCAAAGAAAATATTGCGCGTTACAGAGAACAATTGGACAAAATTGGTTTTTCATTTGATTGGGAACGCGAGGTACGAACATCAGATCCTAATTATTATAAATGGACCCAATGGATCTTTATTCAACTTTTTAAGAGTTGGTATAATCCACGAAACAATAAAGCCGAGAATATTGAAACACTTATTGCTGTTTTTGAGAAAGAAGGATTTAGAGGGAACGAACACGATATTTTAACGGGCGATATTGAAAAAGATCTTGCCGCATTCACATCTGACGAATGGAAATCGTTTGACCCGAAAAAACGCAGCGATGTATTGATGAATTTTCGTTTAACTTATTTGGGCGAAGCGTATGTTAACTGGTGCCCGGCAATGGGAACCGTTTTAGCCAACGATGAAGTAAAAGATGGTGTAAGCGAACGTGGTGGCCACCCGGTTGAACGCAAATTAATGAAACAATGGAGTATGCGTATAACAGCGTATGCCCAACGCCTGTTAGATGGCTTGAACGATATTGACTGGAGCGAGAGTTTGAAAGAAGCGCAGAGAAACTGGATCGGGAGATCGCAAGGTTGCAGTATTAAATTTCAAGTTGAGACATCGGACATCAGACATCAGACATCCGAAAAATCAGGTTCGGTAAAACACGAAGAACAAACAACAAACAACAAACAACAAACGATTGAAGTTTTTACAACACGACCCGATACATTGTTCGGAGTTTCCTATTTGACATTAGCTCCTGAACATGATCTGGTAGATAAAATTACTACGGCCGAACAAAAAGATAAAGTAAACGCGTATGTTACCTATGCAAAAAACAGAAGTGAACGTGAGCGCATGGCCGATGTAAAAAATGTTTCGGGCGAGTTTACCGGAGCGTATGCCATTCATCCGTTTACCAAGGAGAAAATTCCGGTTTGGATAGGCGATTATGTATTGGCCGGATATGGAACCGGAGCCGTTATGGCCGTTCCCGCACACGATACACGCGACCATTCATTTGCAAAACATTTTGGTCTGCCTTTGAAACAGGTCATCACTTTGCCCGAAGGATGGGATGTGCAAAAAGAATCCTATGACGAGAAAAAAGGAAAAGTGATCAACAGCGATTTCATGAACGGAATGGAAGTTGTTGATGCGATAAAATTATGCATTCAAAAAATTGAAGAACATAAATTCGGTAAAGGGCAAATAAATTTTCGTTTGCGCGATGCGGTTTTTGGTCGTCAACGTTATTGGGGCGAACCTATTCCAATTTATTACAAAGACGGAATTCCGCATGCAATTCCTGAAAACGAATTACCATTGACATTACCTGAAGTAGATAAATATTTACCTACGGCTGATGGCGAACCACCCTTAGCACGTGCCAATAACTGGAAATACAAAGGTGAATTTGAGTACGAACATACAACCATGCCGGGCTGGGCAGGAAGTTCCTGGTATTTTTTGCGATACATGGATCCGAATAACACAGGTGAATTTG
>JAYUZA010000493.1:0-3723 GCA_043752145.1 Flavobacteriales bacterium | reverse complement strand
CGCCCCATGCGTAACCGTTTAATTTTTTGCTTTGTGCCGTACGGTAAAATGCTCTTACCACTGCAATCATGATGATAATTTCTAACATAGTGTAGTTTTTTAAGTTTGGTTAATAATATTGCTTTTAAATATTGTTACACCATCCTAAAAACTATGTTCAAATTGATCTTGTTAATGATTTGTTAACGCTTTATTTTATGAGGAAAGACGGTGTTTTCACGGTTTTTTGATTTCTCGTTTCTGATTTCTGATTTTCTTTTAGCTATCAATTCTCTCAACTTCAGTAACCCCATTCACCTCCCTCAAAGCCTTAATAAGCTTATCCAAATGCGTTGTGTCGTGCACAAATAGAAATATAGTGCCTTCAAAAATACCATCGTTGGTTTGAAAGCTAATGCTTCGCATATTAATGTTCAGCTGTTTTGAAATTACATTCGTAATGGTGTTCACCAAGCCCACCTGATCAATTCCCCTGAACTTAACACCCGCCAAAAATTCGATCATTTGCTGGCTCTTCCATCGTGCTTTAACAACTCTATAACCATAACTCGACATTAATTGTACCGCGTTGGGACAACTTACCCGGTGAATTTTTATTCCTTCATTAATAGTAATGAACCCAAACACATCATCGCCCGAAATAGGATGACAACAAGGTGCCAGCTTATAATCAAGCTTGGTCATATCATCACCAATAATTAAGGTGTCGTTCTTTCCACGGGCTGTTACAACTATTTCTTCAAGTGTTGGCGCTTTAATTTCCACATGCTTGAATGAAATTTCTCCGTTCCTTATATCGTATTCCTTTATATTATGAAGGTCGATCTGTTTTTTAGCGATCTGATAAAACAATTCGTGTGCATTGGGAACTTTAAAGTATTCCTCGAACTGACGCAGGTTTTTATCATTGTATATTATATGAAGTTCCTTGAATTTCTTTTCAACCACCACTTTGCCATCAGCTGCTATTTGGCGCTTCTCTTCTTTTAAGGCATCTTTTATTTTTGCCTTGGCGCGTGCTGTAACAACAAATTTCAACCAATCTTCTTTGGGCGTTTGTTTGCTACTGGTAATAATTTCTACCTGGTCGCCACTTTTAAGCGTATGACTTAAGGGAACAAGCTTGTTATTTATCTTTGCACCGATACATTTTTCGCCAATTTGTGAGTGTATATCAAAGGCAAAATCCAAAGCGGTTGATCCCGATGGTAAATTTTTAAGGTCTCCTTTAGGGGTAAAAACAAAAATTTCTTCGCTAAATAAATTTAATTTAAAATCGTCCAGGAACTCTATCGCATCGGGCGTAGGGTTTTCCAACAACTCCCTTATTTTTGTTAACCAGCTTTCTAATCCGATCTCCGCATCCTTATGTCCCGCATCTTTATACACCCAATGAGCCGCATAACCACGCTCAGCAATTTCGTCCATACGCTTGGTACGAATTTGTACTTCAACCCATTTTCCGGTTGGACTCATCACTGTTGTATGCAACGATTCATAGCCATTTGCTTTTGGCATCGAGATCCAGTCGCGCAAACGGTCGGGGCTTGGCTGATAAAAATCGGTTACAATGGAATAAACCTGCCAGCAATCGGTTTTTTCTTTATCGGTTTCGCTTTCTATGATAAAGCGTAAAGCAAACAGATCGTAGATCTCTTCGAACGGAATATTTTTCTTGTGGATTTTTTTCCAAATGGAGAATACCGATTTTGTTCGTGCTTTAAATTCAAATTTAATTCCTTCTTTTTCCAATGCCTTTTTAATGGGATTCGAAAAACTGGTAATAAACCTGTTTCGTACGGCCTGTGTTTTCTTTAATAAGGATTCGATTGTTGCGTATTCTTCGGGGAATCGATATTTAAGTGCAAGATCTTCCAATTCGGTCTTAATAGCGTTCAATCCTAAACGGTGGGCGAGGGGCGCGTATAAGTATTCGGTTTCAGAGGCGATCTTTAATTGTTTTTCTTTACTCATTGACCCGAGCGTACGCATATTGTGCAAACGGTCGGCAAGTTTTATCAGGATCACACGAACATCGTCAGAAAGCGTTAATAATACTTTTCTGAAGTTTTCGGCCTGCATCGAAATGTTTTGATCAACAACGCCCGATATTTTTGTGAGGCCGTCAATGATCCGGGAAACTTTTTTGCCGAACATTCCTTCCACATCTTCCAGGGTAACATCGGTATCTTCTACCGTATCGTGCATTAACGCAGAAATGACCGAGGTTGTACCTAAACCAATTTCTTGGGCACAAATACGCGCAACGGCTATAGGATGAAAAATATACGGTTCACCCGATTTCCTTCGCATATTCTTATGCGCTTCAAGGGCAAGGTTAAAAGCTTTACGAATGGTTTTATTTTCTTCAACAGTACGTGGTGTATTGAACGAGCGAAGCAAGGCGCGATATGCGCTCAGGATTTCTTTTCGTTCACGTTCTAAATCGATTACTTCCACGTTTTTTATTTATTTTATTCCCGAACAACGAACAACGCTAACACGCTTGTTCGTCACGAAGAACGATTCATTTTAGTATTCTCAAACTTCAAACCTCAAATAGCGGGCAACACCTTCGTCTTCACTTCACCAAACCCAATCCTCAATCCGTTCTTCTCACAATAGCCTCTCATAATAACGGTATCGCCATCATTCACAAATTTGCGTTCACTTCCATCTTTCATTTTTAGTGGTTGTGTTCCTTTCCACGTAAGTTCCAACATCGAACCATAAGATGTTTTTTCTTTTCCGCTTATTGTGCCTGAACCCATGAAATCGCCTGTGCGAATATTGCAACCGTTACTGGTGTGATGCGCCAATTGCTGGTTCATATTCCAATACATGTATTTAAAATTCGAAACAGATATCACGTTTTCATCACCGTTAGGTGTTTGTAATATCACTTCCAGTTTTACATCCAGGTTTTTTTCGCCTTCAAATTCCAAATAAGGTAAAATTTTTGTTTCCTGTTTTGGTCCCGCTATTCTAAATGGTTCCAAAGCATCGATGGTAACTACCCAGGGACTTATGCTGGTAGCAAAGTTTTTCGCAAGGAACGGACCCAATGGAACGTACTCCCACGTTTGAATATCGCGCGCACTCCAGTCGTTCAACAAAACCATTCCAAAAATATGATCATCTGCTTCTTTCGTTGTGATGCTTTCACCTAAAGGCTTACCATTAAAGGTAAAAAATCCGGTTTCCAATTCAAAATCCAATAATTTGCAAGGACCAAAAACCGGAACTTCCTGCTCTGGATTTTTTGTTTGTCCTTTCGGACGATGGATATCTGTTTCAGACACAATTATGCTTGAAGATCGGCCATGATAACCCACAGGTATATGTTTCCAGTTTGGCAACAATGCGTTGGCAGGGTCTCTAAACATGGTTCCAACATTGGTTGCATGCTCAATACTGCTGTAAAAATCGGTATAGTCGCCAATACTCATTGGTAAAAGCATAGTAGCATCGGCCTGATCTATCAATACCTGTTCAACATGATGGGCGTTGTCGCGTAATTCGCCACTTGAATCTACCAACAGATCAGAGATACGGTTCCTGAATTCCCTTACGGCAGGTTTTCCAAGTCGCATTATGCTGTTAAGACTGCTGGCCGAAAGATCGTCCTGCGTAAAAGGCTGGTTGGGAAAATAACCCAAAACATGAACCGCTCTTAAATCAAGTATCTTATTTCCAATGGCAACACCGATACGGGGCTGCTCG
>JAYUZA010000492.1:0-9323 GCA_043752145.1 Flavobacteriales bacterium | reverse complement strand
AATTAGCTTTTTTCAACTCTGTTCTTTAACTCGAAAACCCATTCAAGAACCAAATTGAATTGTTCATCGAAATTAAGATCCGTGTTATCGATCACACGGGCATCTTCGGCTTGTTTTAAGGGATTTTCTTCCCTGTGCGAGTCTTCAAAGTCACGCATATTTAAATTCTCGCTCACCTCTTCCATCGACACTACAACATGCTTGTTTTTTAATTCATTATAACGTCTTCTTACGCGCACATCTTTATCGGCTGTCATAAAAATTTTCAATTCTGCATTGGGAAAAACAGCTGTACCAATATCTCTTCCATCCATCACAATACCTTTTTCCTTTCCCATTTCCCGCTGTAAGGTGACTAACTTGGTGCGCACTTCTTTTATTAAACTGATGAAGCTTACATAACGCGAAACTTCCATGCCGCGAATATCATGCTCTACATTTTTCCCGTTCAAAAAAGTCTCCGATTTATTGTTGTGCGAACTATGCTTAAATACAATGTTTACCAATGGTAATTCAGCAATAAGCTCATCGCGCATCACATAATTATCCTTGATCAAACCATTTTGAAGCGCATACAAGGCTACGGACCTATACATGGCTCCCGTATCAATATAAACATACCCTAAATGATTGGCTAATTGTTTAGCAAGTGTGCTTTTTCCGCACGATGAATAACCGTCAATTGCTATGATAATTTTTTCTGGCTCCAAGTATCTCAAATATACAAGGATAAATTGCTCGGAAGTATGGCTTGTGAAGATTTTTTACCAACGAATCGGACCTGTTCTTGTGCCTGGTGTCTGGTGTCCTGTGTCTAGAAAGAATACCCAAAGGTCAACTGAACGTTACCCCCTGCCAAATGGTATTTTGAAAGCGAAATGGCCATTACCATTCGTTTAACGAACAAGCCTGCTCCGAAATTAAATCCGGCCAATCCCGTTTTTGCCGCATACCTTAATTCCATTCTTCTTCGGTAATTAAAACCTATATCGAAATAAAAATTCTTACCTATCAAAATTTCAGCACCGGGGGTCACGTGGCGCATAAGTTTATCGGAAAATCGTCCGAACCTGAAACCAAATTTTGTTGAATCAACAACTACTTCTTCGCCTGTTGAAGGATCAATTTCGGGCTTATCTGTTGGATCTAGATAGGTAAGATCCCATTTATGTAAACGATCGAATGCAAAGTGAAACCTGAATGGCGCATGCTTTAATTTATGTGAAATAGCTATTTGCAAGTCAAAAGGCAAAGGTCCGCGTGTACCTGTTCGGTAAGATTTTAATTGATATCCCACATTTTTTACAAGGAAAGACGCTACAAACGGACTTCCCGGTTTGTTATAGGTTAATGCCAAATCACATCCTACTCCCATTGCCGAGTTTTTATCCAGTACCGAATACAAGTAATTTAGACTTGCACCAAAATATACCGAGGTATCGATCTTGCGCGAATAAATTAAATTAATTGCGTAATCGGCCGCACTAACCTGCCCTATTTCGTTACCTATATAATCGGTCTCAATAAATTTACCATAACTCATGTATTTTATGGCCGCCATAAAATGGCCCCAGTTTTTATAAGAACGTGCGTAACCGGCTACCCCATAATTTATATCGGCAAAGTAATTTGAGTATCCTAAAACGGCTTTATTATGGTGAACCGAATCAAGCAATGATGGATTTGATAAAACCGATGAAATGTCTCTATCGCGAATTGCAACTGTCACACCACCAAGTCCTGCCAAACGTGAACCATAGGGAATTTGCAATTGGGAAAAGCTGTTACTGCCCATGTTTTGAGATTGACCAATCAATTCAAAACACATGAAACAGAGAAGAATAAGGCTTTTTTTTGCAGACATCTTGGTGAGTAAACGCTTAATTTTGTGATTTATTATGTGCTTCCAAACTTAGACAAAACTTGTTGTATCGGTTAATTGATTTTATAAACATTTGCTCGTTTTAATTTCTATTTTTAGCATCATCAAACACAGATAAAAAATTTATGAGCGATACAATTGAACAAATAGAATGCCTTATCATTGGTTCGGGACCTGCCGGTTATTCGGCTGCCATTTATGCCGCACGTGCCGATATGAAACCCGTTTTATACCAGGGATTGCAGCCCGGTGGACAATTAACCACTACTACTGAAGTTGAGAATTATCCCGGCTATCCTGAAGGCACACAAGGGCCTGAAATGATGGTTGATTTTGAAAAACAAGCCGCGCGTTTTAATACCGATATACGTTTTGGATTGGTTACAAAAGTTGATTTCAGTGGCGGACCCGTTCACAAAGTTTGGGTGGATGATAAAAAAGAAATTCATGCAAAAACAGTGATCATTTCAACCGGAGCTTCGGCAAAATGGTTAGGTCTTGACAGCGAACAAAAATTAAACGGTTATGGTGTAAGTGCTTGTGCCGTTTGTGACGGATTCTTTTTTAAAGGTCAAACAGTTGCAATTGTTGGTGCTGGTGACACAGCGTGCGAAGAAGCGCATTACCTCTCAAAATTATGCACAAAAGTAACGATGCTTATTCGTACCGATAAAATGCGTGCTTCAAAGGCTATGCAGCACCGTGTAATGAATACACCGAATATTGAAATATTATGGAACACATCGACCCTTGAAATTTTGGGCGATAAAGGTGTTGATGGTGTTAAGATCAAAGACAATGTAACCAATGTTGAAAGTGTTTTACCTGTAACAGGATTCTTTGTTGCTATTGGACATAAACCCAATACCGATGTGTTTAAAGGTTGGTTGGACATGGATGAAACAGGATACTTAAAAGTTCAGGGTTTCAGTAGCAGAACTAACGTACCGGGCGTATTTGCAGCAGGCGATTGTGCCGATAAAGTGTACCGACAAGCCGTAACATCAGCCGGAACAGGATGTATGGCTGCTTTGGATGCTGAGCGATATTTGGCTGCGCAAGGACATTAGGAGAATTTCAAATAAAGAAATTTTAAATAATGGAATATATAAGTACACTTTTAAAGATTTCATTATATACCCTCTTCCTATATTTAAGCGCAGGATGCGGTCAGAAAACCGAAACTAAGTCAGTTTCTATTCCTGAAGATACGATTTCCTTGATTCATGTTGATACACTTCGGTGTTACGGTAATTACAACTTCTTTGATGTTCCCGGAAATAACGAATTTGCGGAATACTTTCTTGGATGTCATTGCAAACATGAAATACCAAAAAGCGGCTATCCATATTATGACAATAAACTTGACTCAAGTTTAAAGTTAAAATATAAGTCTTTAACAGATTCTATTCTAAATAATGCCGATTGGGTTTATATAAACGGTAACAAGGCAAAGATTGAAACCATATACAAATCGGGTCATGAAACGGGATATCTTAAACTATATGGCGAATTAAGCGGGATCCAATATGCAAGTTTATTTCTTAATAAAATGAGCATGTATGAATACAGTCAGACTAAAATTTTAAGTAGCTCGAGCGAAGATCTCGTTGTTATTTTCAAGGAAAATGATTTTCTGATATATAATACATATGATGATAAGGGCAAGATCAAAAAGCACAAGAAATTTAAGCACACAACCAGATTTAGTCTTACCGACTTAAAAGAACATAACCTTAAGCGATTGGTTTCGGTTAATCTTTGGGAAACTGATAACATGTACGCAAAAATCATGATCTTCCAAAATGACGATACCATTATACAGAAATATTTTAGCGGATTCGATACGAAAGGTATAATAGAAGGAATGGGAAACGAATTTTATATTTTCGGAAAAAAACTTGATCGCAATGTAGACACACATGATTCTTTATATATCGTTCGAATGGATACGGACGGGAATATACTTAGCTCCGTTACTTATGAAGCAGATCCGTATTTTAATATCAACACTTTATTCTTTAAAGGATACCTTGTGGTCACAACGGTATCAACCAAACATCAAGATTCGCACTATTTACTTCTACTAAAACATGATTTAACGATAGTTAAAAAATACGTCACCTATTCTGCAGACAGGTCTATGAAAGCTGCTTCACTTTTGCTAAGCCAAAAAGATAAAAATTCAGTATTTATATATTCTCAAGGATTGTACTTTCCCGATACGAGTAACACGTATGATAATAAGTCGGTTTTGTTTAAAGATCTGTTGAAGCTACCGAAATGACGGATTTTTTGATTTCCTATTTCTGCTTTCTGATTTTCGTTTTTTACCTTTTTTCAAGCTTATCTAAGTCTATCTGCAGATTTTACAAGCTCCTCATCTTTCCTTATCCTCCATTGAGCAAGAAACACAAACAGAATAGCAACAATTGGCATATAGAACGCCATACCATAACCAGAAATTTCAATTTTAGCGGCCAATTTTATTTTTTCAATGGCATTACCCGGTAAAATGAAATTCATGACCATGTGCGCTGCGAAAATAACGTAGGAAACTTTACAAAGTAGTATTTGCAATTTACGTCTTTTAAATTGTGAAAGACAAAATAGCAATACCAACAACGATACAGCCGCAACCATGTAAATAAACCCGGGGTCAACATTTACCGGAAAACCACCGGTAGAAACCGACATGAGCCCGAAATTTGTATAAAGGGCAATAATTTTTCCCTCAGCCGAAACATTGGCAATGGGCATAAAAAATGTTAGCGTAATTACCACTACGGCAACTAGTAAAAATGCGGTTTGTGTTCTTTGAAACATGTTAGATATATTAAGTTAAATTAAATTTTATTCTAAGGCAAAAGGCATAAGTAAATCCCACTGTAGCTTGAAGTTTTCTGATTTCAGATTTCACTTTTTTGATTTTTTAGTTTTTATAATGTCAAGATAGTAAAGTCTACCCTCCCGTTCTTCGCATTCTCCCATACATTTTTTGTGTCGTACAAAGGTTTTGAATTCCCAAATCCCTTATAGTTCATTTGCTTTCTTGCGGCTCCCATTTTTATCAATTCCTGAAAAACTTCCTTTGCACGGTCGTTCGATAATTTCAGGTTGAATTTCGGTTCATTCGTATTCATTTGCGTATGACCACCGATCAAAATTGTCATCTTCGGATTTTCCTTCAATAAATTCGCAATATGCAACAATGCGCCCCTTGAATCATACCTTAATTTAGCACTTCCTTCCTCAAAAAATATATTGTTCATCACAACCGTTTCATCCTTTTCAACCCTTGTTAAATACAGGTCAACCTGCTTCTCATAATTTCCTTTAATGGTTGTTAGATCCACATTTGTATGCTCAACAATATACCCTGTATAATTGGCGTAAATATCATAATTGCTTCCTTCGGCTAGTTTAGCATCATAACCTGCCATTTCACCACAGCTTGTATAAACTTCATTGTGTGTTTCCATATCCCGTATTACAATGGGAACCGGCAAAACTTGTTTTGTTTTGGCATCATAAGCTTTACCAAAAACACGTACTACGAATTGTGTATGTGCTAAATTATTTTCCTTCACCGTATCGGTGCACAACAAAACATTGTCGGTATGTGTTTTAATGTCTGTAGAATCTTTGGTCGATGTTGAATCGGCTTTTACCAATACAGTTTCATTTTTTACAACCTGCTCCAATATTTTTTGCGCTGCAACCGAATCGGGTTTTAATTCCTGTGGGATCTTAAACCGGAAAATATCGGTTTTTCCAATGGAATGATTGTTGGAAACCATGTACGCCCAATCGCCTTTGGCATCAATGGTAAAATATGCGTCCCATTCGTGTGAATTAATAACAGGACCCATATTAACAGGCTTGCTCCAGTTTTTCCAGGTATCGTCTAACCTGCGTGTCATAAACACATCCGATGAACCGTATCCCGAATGGCCTTCGGAAGCGAAATATAAAGTCTTGTTATCGCCTGCTAAAAACGGACTTATTTCATCGGCATAGGAATTAATTAATGCGCCTCCGTTAAACGGTGCCGACCAAGATCCATCGGCTTGCTTCAATGAAATATAAATATCTTTTCCTCCATAAGAATCTCTGCGCTCAATGGTCAAAATTAAAACACTTCCATCGGGTGAATAAGATGCTTCGCAATGCTCATTTAAATTGTAGTAATTTTTTATATCCAGGTTTTTCGGACTTCCCCAACCTGATGCTGTTTTGGTAAATTCACAAAATCCGTCTCCGGCACTGGCTCCTGCAGCCGAGTATTTTCCAAAGGCCACCACCTTTTTTCCATCGGCACTAAATCCTGCAACACAATTGTAATCGGTATTGTTTATCGGCTTGCCTAAATTCTGCGATTCAGAAAATGTATTGTTCGCATCTCGGTTGCTGTACCAAACATCGTCATTTGGACCACCCACATTTTTAGGATACGCTTTACGGGTAAAGAACAAGGTATTTCCATCATGCGAAATAATGGGTTGAACTTCTGAATAATGTGTGTTAACGGCACTGCCTAAATTTTGTTTATCGGTTACTTTAAAATCGGTTTCAATTAAATTAATGGGTTCACGTTCCTGATAAACGCGTATATAATCAACTTCAGCTGTTCCGGTACTTGAAACGTATGTTCCCACCCCGTTACCGTATTTATAGGGTAAATGATCGGTTTTTTGAACCAACTCGTCATCAATGTAAAATTCGCAACGGTTCGAGAATGATTTAACTTTAATGATATGGTATGCATCATCGTCAAACTTTTTTGTCGTTTTTGCATCACCCATGGCTGTAGCAACATTGGCACTCATTTTTTCGGCATGCAGGTTTCCGTTCTTACTCCACTTGAATAAATTTTTTCCGTCTTTTTCAACATTCCAAATAACACCAAAAGCATAGTCAGAAGCGGTGGCTTTGATCTTAACCTTTATTTCAATAATGAAATATGTTTTTGGATTAATGGATGGATACGCGTAAACCCAACGTGAACCGGTATTCAAAATTTTTAATTCGTAATGACCTTCAACCATTTTTAAGGAGTGTGTGGTTTCATCGGCTGTTGGCCAACCTTCCTTATTGGAAACAAAATTTTCGTTGTAAACAAGTCGTAATTGCGCATGCGTATTGAAACAAAACATCAGAAAAAGACCAAGGGAAATGATCCAATATTTAACTGCGTATCCAAATCGACTCATCGTGCGCGTATGTTTGTTTTTTAACAAATGTACAAACTTTGCTTCTCATTACAGCAAATAATACTTATTAAATAGCTCGATCTAGTACAAAAAACATATTTTCAAGTATCTGATAATCAAATGTATTAGTGAACTAAGGGCACAGGTCTTTGTATTTATCAATATTTTTGTTCACCCCGCCCAATGTATGCGGGAATATTCGTAATATTGCAACCCCATTAAAAGTAAGAAGTCATGGACAGAATATCAGAATTAACAAAAGAATTAGTAGAGACAAAAAAGCTACCTAATTTCAAAGCTGGCGATACAGTTACAGTTCACTATAAAATTAAAGAAGGTAACAAAGAGCGTATTCAAATGTTTAACGGCACTGTGTTACAACGCAGAGGTGCAGGTTTAACAGAAACGTTTACGGTTCGTAAAATCTCCAATAATATTGGTGTTGAGCGTATTTTTCCAATTCACTCACCATTCATTGATCAAATTGAATTAAACAAAAAAGGTATTGTTCGCAGGGCACGTGTATTTTATTTACGTGATCGTACTGGTAAATCGGCTCGTATTCGCGAGAAGATCTCTACTAATACTGCTGCTACAGCTGAAGCGAAATAGTATTTCCAAAATATATTTACCAAGAGCCGTTGAAGAAATTCAGCGGCTTTTTTTTGTGGGCTGCCTGGCGCTAAGGCGCCACCGGGCTATCGCTTATAGTCCTCGCCTTATTTTATCTTTGAAATTAGATTTCATATGCTGCGGGCTATACGCTCAATCCCTGGCAGAATGCTCATATAAAAAGAATACATTTGTATAATTACAAACTGCTCAAGCTTAAATCCAATCTATCCAACATCAAACCTTCAAACCACGTGAGGATTTTTATTGTATTGATTTTCTTTATAACCACGAATGTTAATATCGGTTTTAGTCAAGCGTCTAAGGATTTCAAATTCGGATTCGGTTTTGGCATGCATTATCTCGGGAGGCCCAAGGACAGTGCAGCCACACTAGGATTAAGCATTAGAGTAATGGCTAAATATTCTTTATTCTCAAAGAAGGCCATTGGAATAGTACCGGAATTTAATGCCGGCTATTATTTTAGCATTAATCCTGTAAAAGGTTTCAATATCACCCCACTTATTAATATACGTCTGTTTTACGAAAACCCTGAGAAGTCCAAATTTCATATCCTTTTAGGCTATGGTTATAATTATTATATGGTAGACCCAATTGCCCTAAATGATTTTAATTATTTAAAATTCGGTTTGGTCTGTAACGAAAAAGGATATGGCGGATTTGAGGCTTCAGCAATTTTTCAAAATATGGGAGGAACTATTTTAATTGGCTTTAATCTGTGTTTTGGACTTTCTATAAATGATTGTCGCGAAGGAAACCAAGATGAAGGACCGAAACTCCCTTCATCAAGTAAAACAAAGAAGCAGTTCTGAAAAAGATCATTCATAAAAATCCCCCGCCCTACGGGCACCCT
The DNA here is from genome assembly GCA_043752145.1 of Flavobacteriales bacterium. GTDB lineage: Bacteria > Bacteroidota > Bacteroidia > Flavobacteriales_D > UBA2798 > DASPJQ01. The sequence goes on along the minus strand of JAYUZA010000492.1, from coordinate 742 downwards.
CTTTAAAAGGGGGAAGGAGATCCACATTGAAAAAAATAATCCACAAAAAAAACCGCTCATTACAAGCGGTTTTAATTTTCTATAATGAAATATAGTTTAAGCTGTTTTTACTTTTGCAACAATTGCGTTGAAAGCTTCAGGTTGATTCATTGCTAAATCGGCAAGTGACTTACGGTTTAACTCAACACCGCTCTTGTGCAGTTTATTGATAAAAACGCTGTAAGAAATCCCGTGCGGACGCACTGCTGCGTTAATACGTTGGATCCAAATACCGCGATAAATTCCTTTTTTGTCTTTACGACCTACATAAGCATAACCCAATGCTTTTTCAACTGCATTTTTGGTAACGCTATGAACGTTTTTTCTACGGCCAAAATAACCTTTGGCTAATTTGCGATAAGACTTGCGTCTTGCGTGTGATGCGACTTTGTTTTTACTACGTGGCATAATTTTTTAATTTTTTGGTGAAGGGTGCCTTGCTCTCGCTTCGGACTTTTTTTACTCAGTCACCTGGTTTTACATTAGAACCTTTTGTTCTCTTTTTACTTTTTGCGTTGTATTAAATACACAGCATTAACTTCACATTTTTCATATCACCATCGGAAACCAATCCATCTTTTGTAAGATTACGCTTGCGCTTGGTTGACTTCTTGGTAAGGATATGACTTTTGAAAGCATGCTTACGCTTAATTTTACCTGTGCCGGTTACTTTAAACCTTTTCTTGGCACTGGCATTTGTTTT
>JAYUZA010000491.1:0-3736 GCA_043752145.1 Flavobacteriales bacterium | reverse complement strand
TTTTGCCAGCAATGTGCCTTGGTTTTTTATGTCGATATTTTTCTTTTCTAGTTCGTTGTATGCTTTTTTTCTTTCCTGAATGTTTTTTAGCAACAAGGCTGAAAGAACAATTAGTAGTAGCAGTATCACAATAGCGGATGCTAAAAACGTTATCAATTGATTTCTTTTTTGATTTGATGTCTGTAATTGTATTTTTTTAATTTCATTGTCTTTGTTAAGCCTTAATATCTCATTTTCCTTTTTCTCCCGTTCATATTTATTCTGAATATCTGCAGCCGCGATGAAATTTTCGGTTCCGATAATTGAATCATGCAGTTGAATGTATCGCTTGGCATAATAATTAGCCTTTTCATAATCATTTACTGATTCATAAACAACGGATAAATTTTTATAAATAAGATATTCATGACTATAGGTGCCCAGTCGTTTAGAAATAGGTAGTGCTTGAAAAAAACTAGCTATAGAAAGCCTGTATTTACCTTGACCGTTATAAACCCCTGCTTTGTACATGTAGTGCGTTATTTTGGCGTCATCGAACTTAGGATTCGTGAATAGCGGTTTGGCCTTGTCAAGTGAATAAATTGCCGAATCATACTGTTGATGCGTAACGTAAATTTGTGAAAGTACCGAATACGCCTTAATAAGGCTTAAAGTGTCTTTCATTTCCTCAATTAAAGGAAGACCCATTTTGAAATAATTTATTGCTCTAGGAGTTATTGTGTCATATTTGAAATCCAGATTCGCGGCAATACTACTTAGCGACATATACACTTTGCCCAATACGGCCCGTAAATTATTTTTTTTACAAATGGGGATACATTTTTCCAAATACTCAATCGCTTTTGGTTCCTGACGATTTTTTGAATAAAATCCACTAATAAGTCTTAGCAGGTCAACCTGTTCTTCAATATACTTTTCTTTTTCAGCTTCTGAAATTTTTAGAGCCTTAATGAAGAATTTATTAGCATCAACGTACTTGTCAACCTTAAAATAGGATGACCCAATTGCCTTATAGCTTAATAGAGTAAGGTATTTGTATCTTTTTTTTATTGATTTTTCCAACGCCCAATTTCCGATGATCATTGCGGCTTCATTTTCTTCGGGGCTAAGGTTGTTGGCTAAATGTATATAATTCGTAATTGTTGTCGAGTCTGGTTTAGACCAGTACAGTTTGTTTTGTAGAGAATCAATATTGATCTGTCCTTTTACTTCAGGAATCACTAGCATGAGGCCTGAAACAAGACAAATATATGACCAAAGACGTAACATAGCTATGTAATAAAGGTACATATTATAGTGTGTCCAAGGTTGTTGGTCTTGATTTTATGCAATGTTTGCCGTTAGCATTCACAGGACTGCCATTCACATTTCCAAAGCCACCAATCACTGTGCTGCCCCTGTTTTGGACCTTTAAAAACAAGGTATTTAGCCCTTCGCCTTTAACAGGTGTATTACCACCAAACACATATTTATCCTACCGTTACCTGTTTGTGGGTTTACCTTTTATATATCCTTCGTTAATTTGATTCACAAACTAAAACTATAAATATGAAAATTGCTATTCCAACGTTCAAACGTAAAGCAGGTGTGTCGGCTGCTTTAATGATGATGCTTTCTTTCAATGCATTCTCAAACCACGTAAAAAACCGACCCCCGGTAGAAACCGAATTAAAAGGGACCGTTATCTTTTCAAACCAACCGTTTGAAGGTGATAGCCCATCCAATAAACAGGTAACCGATTTTAAAGCCTGGGATGAAATATACGGAAGAGTTGTGTTCGATAAACCCATCAAACAAATGTTAACCGGATATTTTGCCGGTGCTATATTGGATGAAGGAGCAATTATTGAATTTGACCTTAAGCGCGAGGTAGATGGTGAGATTCATCAGGGCGTATCAAGAAATTTAAGTATGCAGGATCTTGAAAAAAAATATTTTGATTTTGATATAGCTCCATCCCTCAACAACTCTCGTGATGTAAATACTCCTGACTTTGGTCCGGGCGTAGCTTCAACGAGTAATCCTGATTTTGAGAATCGTACCAAAAGTAAATTCACTATGATGTTGTTCTTTTGGGATGCGCGTCACGATAAAATTGAAGAGCAATATATAAGTGGTGGATTTACCATCGATTATTCGGGCTTGCTTGATGGCGATAACGGAATTTCAAAAATGGGCGAATGGGAACGCGTGATCTATCAGGCTTCGCAAGAGGAGCAGGTAAAAGCGAATGTAAAAAAGAGATCAATAAAACCAAGTATTGAGTTTTCATTGTTACCGTTTTCCAATCCTGCACATACAATTGTTAAAAGTATTAAGGCGGGTGACTATGCGTACGGCCGTATTACCCTAGCCAAACCTTTAAAAGACTATATACAGGAAGGAAACCCGAAACAAATTCAAATAGATATTAAGTGTTTAAATGACGATGTAACAGGCATAGCGGTGACAAAAAAGCTTAGCGCTGCAGAATTCAACAATGCTTTTATTGATTTCGATATTTTTCCATCATTAGATAATGCTAAAGATGTGTATACCGAGAATCTTGGTTTTTATTTCACCATATTTCAAAGTGGTCTTAACCCGCGTAAAAAATTAAAATTCGAAATAAGTCTTTCAACTGACTACAACATCAGTTATAACGGATTCCGAAAAATGGAATCATTCGGAGAGTTTGAGATCGATTATTCAAACGCAACCGCAGCGCAAATTGAAGAATGGAGCGCTACTGCACGCAAAATGGGTGAGGTAGCTGAAAAAAATGCTGACAAAGCTTTTGCGAAAGAATGCGTGGAGCTGGTAAAGGCAATGCCTATGCCAACTGTGTTCACTCGTGGTAGTAAAGCAGGATATACAGGTTATAGCAACGCAACCATCATTCAAATGATCAAAACATATTACAAAACTGCCGAGGTGCATATGCTAACGTTTGATGAGCCTGAAGGTACCGGTGATTTCAGATCATTGACAGACCTAAACAATTATCCTTCCGAAAAATTAGGTACACATGTTTTCTATTTCGTTTTTAAAGATTCAGACGGTGCCTATAAGTTTGCCGGTGGTCGTTTACGAATGTTGTATGAAGGAAACGGTAATTACAGTGAAGCTTTCATCTTCCCGTATTCCCCATTCAAGGATGGTGAATCATTTCCATGGGACAGGGTGCGTGATAAAGCGGGGTTTGCATCGGTGTTTTATATGCCGGAAAGTAAAATTAAAAGATAACTTATAAACATAAAAAGCATGATGCGTAATTTCTTTTTTGTAGCCCTTGTCCTTTCGGTAACCTTCTTTTTTGTGTCGTTCAATTATTTGCACCTGGCCGAAGAAGCTGAATCGCAATTTTACATTAATATGATCGATATGGGTTCAAATTTAGATTCACCGCATTGCCAAGCATGCGAAGCGTATACCGAAAATCCGGGAAAAATATCCTTATTCTTCTTTTCCTATTTTTTATTTCTAAGCGTAATGACCTTCTTTCAATTCAGGAATTTCGGTATGCGTGTCTTCGCCTTGCTAAATACAGCGGTATTGTCAGGAATGGTTATTTGGGATTTCATTATGATAAAAAACTCATTAGCCATTTCGTTTACCGAAGTGGGTCCGTTATGGATCGTATGCGCATTACTTGAACTTACCTTTAGTATAATCGGTTGTTCACTTTTAATTCAACACAGATTTATTTCCTTAAACCAAAAACAAACAATATAAAACCGTACTCAGTTCATGAAAC
>JAYUZA010000490.1:0-9351 GCA_043752145.1 Flavobacteriales bacterium | reverse complement strand
GGCATGATTAATTGTTCTTGCACCTAAACTTCCTCCAACTATTAAAATGGTTGCTTTTCCTTCCATCAATCCAAAAAATTCGGCAGCTCTTGGTTTTTTTCCCTCAAGCTTTACCACTTCGTTTCGCACCGGATTTCCCGTCAACACTATTTTCTCCTTTGGAAAATATTTTTCCAACCCGTCAAAAGCCACACATATTTTATCTACTCTTTTTGCCAATATCTTATTCGTTAAACCGGGAAAAGAATTTTGTTCCTGAATAACTGTAGGAATTCCCTTTTTGGCTGCTGCGCGCAACATGGGACCTGAGGCAAAGCCTCCGGTTCCTATAACTACATCGGGTTTAAAATTTTTCAATATTTTATTCGCTTTTATTGTACTTCCAATTATTTTAAACGGAACTGCAAGATTTTTGTATGTCAGTTTGCGTTGTATTCCACTTATGTTCAATCCTTCAATTTTATATCCTGCAGCCGGAACTTTTTCCATTTCCATTCTACCAATTGCTCCTACAAAAAGTATTTCAATTGAAGGATACTTTTCTTTCAGGGCATTGGCAATTGCAACGGCAGGAAAAATATGTCCTCCGGTACCTCCCCCACTTACTATGACCTTACGCAACGACATATCCTTCGTTATTTGTTTGCTTTTCCTCCGATTTCCCGGGTGTTTTTACTTTTACTTCAACTTCATCGGTCACCGATCTTGACACACTTAAAATAATTCCTATCGATAAACAAGTAAACCATGTGGACGTTCCTCCCATTGAGAGCAAGGGCATGTTTTGCCCCGTGACGGGAACCAATTTTGTACAAACTGCCATATTAATAAATGCCTGTACTAATAAATGTAATCCCAGTCCCACCACCATAAATGTTCCAAATACTTTTTCGCTTTTAGATGCAATACGAATGGTGCGATAAAAAAGAATTAAATACAACATCACCAATGGAATTGCTCCAAAAAACAATCCAAATTCTTCAATGAATGATGCATAAATAAAATCGGCATAGGCTTGAGGTAATATCGTTTTCAATATTCCGTTACCGGGGCCGACTCCAAAAAAACTTCCGTTATAAATTGCTCCGGTTGCATTATTAATTTGCCATGCTTCGGCCGGATTACTTTCGTTCCAGTTAAAAAAGCGATTACTCCATGTATCGAGTCGTGGTAATAATTCAGGAAATCCTTTAGATAATAATACCAACAATAAAAATAATCCTACAGCACCTCCCACAATTAAAGCAAGATGTTTTATGCTTACTCTTCCAAAGAACATCATGATAAAACATAACATAAATACCATTGCTGCAGTAGAAAAATTCTCAGGAAGAATTAATCCGCAAATAATTACCACCGGAATTAAAATAGGCAATACACCCTTTCTAAAGTCGTGAATAAACGGCTGGTTGATTGCCAACATACGTGCAACGTAAATTATCAAAGCGATCTTGGCAAAATCGGACGTTTGAAAATTTAAATTAATGAATGGTATAACGATCCATCGACCGGCAGAGTTGATGTTCACTCCTAAGAACATGGTCAACAACAACAATATTGCAGCGATCCAGATCGCAAATTTTGATAGTTTAGAATAATAGGTGAATTTCAAATTATGGGCATAATACATTATTATGATCCCCGTAACCAACATTACCACATGCTTGAACAAATAATCTTCGGTTGAAACATTTTTGTGTTGAAGTGTAAGGATATTTGTGAAACTATATACCGATACCAACGACAAAAGTCCGAGCAATATGGTTATCATCCATACTACACGGTCGCCTTTGAGATATGTAAAGAAAGTTTTCAATCCTATTTTATTTGCTTGTTTCGTTTGCAAGTTGAATTATAGGTCGAGACCGGTTGAGCCGGGCCTAAACAACAAGGTTGCGCGCCCGATCTGATCCAACATTTTATTGCAGAACGATCCATTGTTTTTTGTTTTACGCTTACAGCGACTTAACAGCCTTCTTGAATTTTTGACCACGGTCTTCGTAGTTCTCAAAAAGATCGAAGCTTGCACAAGCAGGTGACAAAAGAACTACCTGATCTTTTTTCGCAAGACGGTATCCAAGTGCTACTGCTTCATCGGCCGATTTTGCATCAACAATCGTTTCCACCATGCCTTCAAAAGCCGTGTGAATTTTTGTATTGTCAATACCAAGACAAATGATCGCAACCACTTTTTCTTTCACCAACTCATTTAACGTTGCGTAATTATTGCCCTTATCAACGCCACCCAAAATAAGCACAACAGGTTTGTTCATGCTTTCAAGCGCATACCATGTAGAGTTTACATTGGTAGCTTTTGAGTCGTTAATAAAATCAATTCCATGAACACAGGTTACATGTTCAAGTCGATGTTCAACGTTTTGAAAATCGGAAAGACTTTCGCGGATAAATTCTTTGCGAATGTCAAGTAATCGTGCCGCAATTCCTGCAGCCATACTGTTGTAAGCGTTATGCTTACCTGTTAATGCCAGATCGTGAATGTACATAGTGAATTTGTTGTTGTTTAGGTTTATATTTAGTTGTTGTTGTTCTAAGTAAGCGACTCTGCCAGGAGCCGGGGTCAATGAAAACGGATATTTGATCGCGTTTACTTTCATATTATGCAATGCTTCCTTTGTTAAAGGATCATCGTCACAATAAATAAAAGCATCGTCCTTTGTTTGGTTGTTCGTTATTCTGAATTTGGATGCAACATAATTTTCAATTTTATATTCGTATCTGTCTAAATGGTCGGGTGTAATGTTTAGTAAAATGGCAATATCGGCTCTAAACGAATTCATATCATCCAACTGAAAACTGCTTAATTCCAAAACCCAATAATCATAATTATGGTCGGCAACTTGCATGGCAAAACTTTTTCCTACATTTCCACCAACAGCTACATTTAATCCCGCTTTTTTCAAAATATGGTAAGTCAACAGCGTTGTAGTTGTTTTACCATTGCTACCTGTGATGCAAATAAATTTTGAATTGGTATGACGTGCACCAAATTCAATTTCGGAAATAACCGGTATTTGTTTTTCCCGTATTTTTTTCATCACTTCGGTCTTCTCTGGTATACCCGGACTTTTAATTACCTCACCTGCATTCAATATTTTTTCAAATGTGTGTGCGCCTTCTTCAAAATCAACTTTATTATCGTTTAAAATTGTTTTGTATTGATCCTTAATTTTTCCAAAGTCTGAGACGAACACATCATATCCCTTACGCTTAGCCAAAACAGCTGCGCCTGCACCACTTTCTCCTCCACCTAATATTACAATTCGAGTCTTCATCTTTTTCTCAGCCAAAAGCCAAAAGGCATAAGGCAATGGTTTATTTTATCTCAATTTTAATGTTACTATACTAAATACCGCCAGCATAATTCCAACGATCCAAAAACGTGCTACAATTTTTGATTCATGCATTCCCTTTTTTTGGTAATGATGATGCAAAGGCGACATGAGAAAAATTCTTCTTCCTTCACCGTATTTTTTTCGTGTGTATTTGAAATACGAAACCTGCATCATTACACTTAAATTTTCGATTAAGAAAACACCGCATAAAATCGGGATCAGTAATTCCTTGCGAATACAAATGGCGAACACAGCAATAATTCCTCCCAGTGATAAACTTCCGGTATCGCCCATAAATACTTGTGCCGGATAAGCGTTGTACCATAAAAATCCGATACAAGCTCCAACAAATGCACTAATGAATACAACCAACTCTCCCGAGTTGGGTATATACATAATATTGAGATAATCGGCAAATTCGCGGTTACCCGATAGGTATGCCAATACTGCGAGTGCAATTCCTATAATGGCGGAAGTTCCTGCCGCCAATCCATCAATTCCATCAGTAATGTTCGCTCCGTTGGAAACTGCGGTAATAATAAATATCACAATAGGAATAAAAATTAACCATGCCCACCATGAATTGGATTGGCCCAATATCCATGAATAATCAAATTCATTGTCCTTGACAAATGGAATTGTTGTTTTTAATGATTTTGTTTCGTGCCAAACATATCCTGCATCATCGCATGGCAAATCTTCCTGCGTTGCTATTTCATAATTGGCGCTCGGATCGGTCAACAATATTTTTTCTTTGATGGTAACAGTGCTGTTGAAATAAAGTGTGCATCCCACAATGATACCAACACCAATTTGACCAATTACCTTAAATTTACCTGCTAATCCTTTTTTGTTTTTCTTAAATACTTTAATGTAATCATCCAAAAATCCGATAAGACCTAACCAAACTGTTACGATCAACATTAAAATAATGTATACGTTTTGGAGCTTGGCGAATAATAAAGTAGGAATTACAATTGCCGCAATAATGATAACCCCACCCATTGTTGGTGTACCTTGCTTTTCAATTTGTCCGGTTAAGCCAAGATCGCGAACGGTTTCACCAACTTGTTTATAGCGCAAATAATTAATGATGCGTTTACCCAACACAGCAGAAATGATGAGCGATACCACAATAGCCATAGCCGCTCTTGTAGAAATGTACTGAAAAGCACCTGCTCCCGGGAAGTCCCTGAAATAATCAAATAAATAGTATAACATTATTCGTGGTAGGTTTTAAATATTTCTTCAATAATTTGTTTATCGTCAAATGGGTATTTCACTCCTTTGATTTCCTGATATTTTTCATGCCCTTTTCCTGCAACCAAAACAATGTCGCCCTGGCTTGCAAGCGATATTGCGGTTTTAATCGCCTGCGATCGGTCGGTAATGCTCAATACATTTTTTAATGTAGCACGCGGAACACCGGTCATCATTTGATTTAAAATTTCCTGTGGCTCTTCGCTTCTTGGATTATCACTTGTTAAAATCGTTCTTTCACTAAACTCACACGCTATAGTTGCCATGATTGGGCGCTTGGCTTTGTCACGATCGCCACCGCAACCAATTACTGTAATTATTTTTTCGCCATCGTTACGAATTTCCTTGATGGTTTGCAAAACGTTTTTTAATGCATCGGGTGTATGCGCATAATCAACAATGGCACGCACACCGTTATCGGAACGAATAACATCAAAACGACCTTCGGCCGGAGATAAATTACTTAATGCAGTAAGGACTTCCAGTTCATCTTTATGAAAATGTCTTGCAACTGCGAATGCTGCGGTTAAATTGTAGGCGTTGAACATTCCCACCAGCTTTGTCCAAACTTCCTTGCCGTTGATATTTAAAAGCAATCCATTAAAATCATTCTCTACGATCTTGCATTTAAAATCGGCCTGATTCTTTATTCCGTATGTATTGACTTTGGCTTTTGTATTTAAAACCATGGTATCTGAATGCAGATCATCTTTATTTACAAAAGCAATACTTCCCTCAGGTAATTCATCAAAAAATGCTTTCTTGGCTTTTATGTACGCGTCAAATGTTTTATGATAATCTAAATGATCATGTGTGATGTTGCTGAATAAACCGACCGAGAATTTAACACCCGCTATTCTTCGTTGATCAACAGCGTGTGAACTTACTTCCATGAAACAAAACTGACAACCGCTTTCGACCATAACCGATAACAAACGATTTAATTCAACCTGATCGGGTGTAGTATGCGTGGCAGGAATAATTTTCTCCTGAATACGGTTCACCACCGTTGACAATAAACCACATTTGTATCCCAGATCCCTAAATAAATTGAATAACAAGGTTACGGTGGTTGTTTTACCATTTGTACCTGTTATACCAATTACTTTTATTTTTTCAGAAGGATTATCGTAAAAATTAGATGCAATTAATCCCAGTGCGGTTGCCGCATTGCCTACCACAATGAACGAGATTTTTTCATCTAATTTATCGGGCAATGTTTCGCACACAATTGCAATAGCACCCGATTCAATGGCTTTATCAATATAATTGTGTCCATCAACCTGCGTTCCTTTAATGGCAACGAATAAACTATTGATGCGAACCTGACGTGAGTCGGAAGTAATTCCCTCCACGGCCAGATTTGTTGTGCCATGTGTTTCGGTTAACCTTACACCGTATAATATGTCGCTTAATAATTTCAACTTATTCTCAGATCAATTATTATTCTTTGTCCTTTATATGCTTTATTGCCTGCTGGTATGGATTGTCGTTTTACCGTTCCTTTTCCTTTTACCATGACCCTTAATCCGTTTCTTTCCAATAAATACATAGCGTCTTTCAATCCCATACCCATAACATCGGGGACCGTTCGGTCATTGGTCTTTACTTCGGTCATTTTTATTTTTTTTCCTTCGGCACTTGTCTTGACCCACGTTGCACCTTCATCGGTAGCCACATATTTTAATTTCATTTCTTTGGCCAGCATTTGCGCGTCCGAATATTTTGTATTCTTTAACTCGGGTGCCGATATCATTTTTTTAAAAGGACTGTTCAAATAATTATGCATTTCAATTTTACGTGAGTAGATCTTATCGGCAATTTCCTTGAACACCGGTGCCGAAATTTCGGCTCCGTATATTTGTCCCGACTTTGTTTCACGTATTACAACAATGCAGGAATACTTTGGTTTGTTAGCCGGAAAATAACCGCAAAACGATGCGAGGTATTTTTCTTTGCTGTATTTGCCATTCTCATAAATTTGTGCTGTACCAGTTTTACCCGCAATTTTAAAGTTTGCCGATTTTAATTCTTTTCCTGTTCCGCGTTCAACAACCAATTCCATCATTTGTTTTACCTGAGCAATAGTTTTATCGGAACAAATTTTTTCGTTCAACACAATTGGTTCAAACGTTTCGATCGTATTAATACCGTAGCGAATTTCCTTTACAAATTGCGGTTTAACCATTTTACCGTTGTTGGCAATAGCATTATACAATACCAATGTTTGAAGCGGTGTTGTTTTTACTTCATAACCAATGGCCATTTGTGGTAATGTTATTCCACTCCAGTTAGCACGGTCAGAAGGATCCTTAATCAGCGGATTAGCTTCACCTACTATATCAATTCCCAAAGGCAAATTCAATCCAAGTTTTTTAAGTCCTGCAATGAATTTTTTTGGATTTTTTTTATAATATTTAAAAATGGGTTTTGAAATACCAATGTTTGATGAAACAATAAATGCTTCTTCAAATGTTATGGTACCATGGCTTTTAGTGTCCCTCATTTCAAAATCGCTGTAAAAATTATACGTACCGCCACCGGTTCTTACCGTATCGGTTGGTTTTACCGCACCATCCTCAAGCGCAACAATTGTTGAAGCCAGTTTCATGGTTGAACCCGGCTCCATGGCAGTTCCTATGGCATGATTGAAATATTCGTAGTATTCACCATTCTCATCGCGGGTTAAATTGGCCATTGCCTTTATATAACCTGTTTCAACTTCCATTACAATTACACAACCGCTTTTTGCTTCGTGTTTTGTGAGTTGATCATTCAAAGCATCTTCGGCCACGGCCTGCAAATGAATATCGATGGTAGAAATTACATCGGCTCCGTTTTGCGGCAATACATTGTATTTTTCTGAAACAGGTTTCCAACGTGCGCCAACTTTTTTCATGAGTTGCTCACCGTTAGTGCCCGTTAAATATTTTGAGAATGCGCCTTCGAGACCAACGCGGGTCGTATCTTTTACTCTTCCTTTTTCCACACGTTCGTAACCAATGGTACGTGCTGCCAAATAACCATAAGGTCGGCTTCGTTTACTTTCTTTAAGTGTAATTAAACCACTTTTATTTTTTCCCTGATTGAATAATGGGAATTTTTTGAGTTTTAATAATTCATCGTGTTTTACTTTACGGTTAAGTAAAAGATATCGGTTACTATCGGCACGGGCTTCAACCAACATAGTTTTATACTCAAGTTGCGATTTGTTCTTGAAAAGTTGTGATAGTTTGAATGAAAGTGAATCAACGTTATTGTCAAAATTTTTCTGTTTCAATCCGTCAGCTGCCAAATCCATACGCACTTCATAATATGGAATTGATGTAGCCAATAAACTTCCGTTATCAGAATAAATATTTCCACGTGAAGCTTCTATCACGCGCATTTGCGTTTTTAATGCCTCGGTTTGGCGGGCCATGGTTGTTTTACTGGTAAACTGGATACGAACCACCCTGAAAATAATAACAGCACCTACGATGCAAAACACCAGGTACGCTACGTACATTCTCCACAATATGTCCTTTTTTACATCCACTTCTAGTATATTGTTTTTAAAACTTTTTCTTTTACGCGTATAATTCTTGGCGGGAAATCACGTGACTCAACCAATCCTATTGACTTTGTTGAATCGGCAATTTGGTTCGGATTACTCACCATGTTCAACTCGGTTTTCAAGGAGATGTGTTCGGAATTCAATTCAATTAAATTATTTTCTATTTCTTCAATTTTGCGTGCGTTGCGATCGGCATAATATCCAAGACCGATATAGGTTAACATGATAACCGTTAAAAAACCGATGTAGGGTAAATTGCCTATCACGTAATCACGGGTAAGCATATTGCCATTAAGAACATCAACAAAAGAGCGCGCCATTTTAGAAGGCTTTCGCAAAGTCTTCTCCTTTTTGGTTTCTTCTTTTTTTATTTCTTTGTAACGATTCATTTAATTTTTTTCTGCTATTCTAAGTTTAGCACTGCGCGCGCGGTTATTCTCTTTTACTTCCTTATCGTCAGGAACAATAGGTTTCCTGTTTATTTCGGTTAACGGTCGTTTAAGGTTTCCGTAAAAATCTTTTTCCAGTTCTCCTCTAACGTTTCCCGATCGTATATAATTTTTTACCAATCGGTCTTCAAGCGAGTGGTATGACATAATTACCAAACGACCTTTGGGCTTAAGCAGTTTTGTTGCCGAGTCAAGTAGTTCACACAAAACATCCAATTCGTGGTTCACTTCAATTCGCAGGGCCTGGAACACTTGTGCAAAAAATCCGGTTTTCAATCTATCGGGAACAATGCCTGCAAGTACTTCCTGCAATTGCGCTGTTGTTTCTATTGTTTCGGCCCTACGTGCTATACTTATTTTTTTTGCCAGTAAGCGTGAATTCCGTAATTCGCCATACAAGTAAAAAATTTCGGCCAGCTTTTCTTCCTCGTAATTGTTTATGACCTGAAAGGCATCAAGCCCAGCGTTAGTATCCATTCGCATATCGAGTCGTGCATCGAACCTGAAAGAAAATCCACGTTTGGCATCATCAAACTGGTGACTGGATACACCTAAGTCGGCAAGCAAACCGTCAATTTGCGTTACACTGTACATGTGCAAAAAATTGAGCAAGAATTTAAAATTGGCGGGAATGAAAATGAGATTAGGATGTTTAACGATGTTGTTTTGGGCATCGGGATCCTGATCAAAGGCGTATAATTTTCCGGTTGTAAGTTTTTCCAGAATTTTTGCG
>JAYUZA010000489.1:0-3752 GCA_043752145.1 Flavobacteriales bacterium | reverse complement strand
CGGTTTTGTATCCAATGCTTCAACCAAGATGGATTCGTTGTCGTTCAATTCAACTTCATTTCTTTCAATTTCGGGGTTGAGAAAAAATTTGGTCTCAGAATTCAATTTTAAATTTCCGGGCAGCGCCACATTAAATACTTCGCCAGGATAACACATGTAATAGGCGACCATCCAATCCCACAAAGCAAATTGTTCGGGTGTAACAATGGGCTTTTCGTCCAGTATATTCTCAAGGTATTTAGCCTGATAATGCGCAGGGGGGCTTGTATGGATCTTACGAATGATGCCCGTGTACAATTTTGTTTTGCCAAATTGCACGACTACCCGCTGACCCTGCGAACACAGTTTTTCCCAACCCAAAGGCACCCTATATGTATAACTCTTAGGTACATACAAGGGAAGAATGACATCGGCAAAAAGTGTTTGTTCGCTCATTTATTTAGTTCAAATCTCAAACTTTTTCTTAATTTGGTACAATCATTGATTAACCTCTCAAAAAATTAAGTTATGCAAAAATCATTATCCGCCCTTTTATTTTTATTACCAGCCTTGGGTTTCACGCAGGTTATGCAGGACCAAAAGGCTATTGTAAAATATGTTCAGTTACCACAGGTTAAAATTAACGATGGTTCAAAAATGTATTCGGTTGTTGTTGAAACACCTTTTTTACAAAAGAATCAGGACAGCCTTGCCATGTATGAATTAACCAAGCAAAACTACCTGAAGGAAGTTGAGGCTGCGTTAGACTCTTGGAGAATGCAAAATAGCGGTGGCGACCGTACTTATTGGGCACAAATGGCTGCTTATGAGAATGCGGTTAATGCTGGAACAGCAGGAGCAACGGCTCCTACCTTAACACCAGCCGCCTCTTTCGTATTCAGCAAACCGTATCCAAAAAAACCATTTTTATTAAAAGAAATAAACGGCCCTTCCATCATGTCGGGTATTCGCATTGACGGTTTTTCACAATCGCCCGATGCGCCTGTAAAGATCACCTTGACATGGAACGGTTTTGATCGTGGACCCATCAAGGAAAACAAAACAGGTACCGGTCCAACAACAAAATATAAATTCGAAATTCAATATCGCCACCGTGTAAACGTAAAAATTGATGTTCCAGGAAAAGGGCTTGTTGTAAACGAAGTTATTACTGATACCGAAGGATTCCGTCAATTTACCTCGAGCGAGTTTAAAACAAAAGCCGATTTTAAATTGTGGTGGATCGATAACGAAGCAAGTTTTTGGGAGCAACGTCAAAATGAAATTGTGATGCAGCACGTGGCCACCATCAATAATTATTTGAATGAAAAAGTTGGCTATCCTAAAAAACAATATGGTTTGGAAATTCATACCGTGAAAAAAAGCAAGGATTTTGATTATACCGATCTGTTGAACGCATGGACAGCAGCTCAGGATGGATTTTTGAAAGTTGAATATGCCGATAAAGATGCTGAAGTAAAGCAAAAATTACAACAGGCGGTAGATATTTGGAACAAAGCTTTACTAGAGTCAAACGTAAACGATAAAAAAACGCGTATCGACCGTGAAGTAACTTCAGCTATTTATGTAAATCTTGCACAAGCATATTTATGGATGGGCGATTATGTAAATGCCGAATTAAGCTGTAACAAAGCGCTTGGTGTTGATTTCCCCCGTTATAACCGTGAAGCACGTCCTACCATCGAATTTGTGCGTTATATGAAATTAAGAGCGGAAGCAAACAGATAGTTATTAGCTGTTGGTTATTAGTTATTAGGGAGATCGTTCAAGGTCCCCCTAATAACCAATAACAATTAACGAATAACCATTTACTATTACTTTCTTTACAAAAATTCATTACATATGGTTTCATCAAAAAATCAAGTGGGAAAACGTATTTTAATATTCTGTATTTTCTTAAATTTTTATTCAGTAAAGGCACAAGACGGATCGCTTGACCCAACATTCGGCACAGCGGGCAAAGTAATTACGCATGCAGCCGATGAGGACGAAGCATATGATATTACTATTCAGCCTGACGGAAGAATAATTGTGGTTGGAAATTGCAAGTATGGAGATGATCAGGACATCGTTTTAATTCGGTACAACGCTGACGGAACTCTTGATAATAGTTTTGATTTTGACGGCAAAGTAATTACACCGCTCGAACAAAATCAGTTCGCACAATCGGTGATCGTGCTTAGCGATCAAAAAATATTGGTTGGCGGTTACCAAACAGTTGGAACAAAATCCGATCTTTTATTATTACGCTATCATCGTGACGGAAGTCCCGATCTTTCATTCGATTTGGATGGATTTATGGTAATAAATTTAGGAAGCTCTAAGGATTATATTTATGCATTAGCAACACAACCTGATGGAAAAATAATTGTTGCGGGAAGCACCAGCAATGGCGGAGGAGTAAAAAACGATTTTCTTTTAATGCGCTATAATTATGATGGAAGCGTTGATACCACATTTGGTATTGATGGTGAAAGCGCCACCGATTTTGATTATTCAAAAGATTACGGCCAGGCGATGATCTTTCAACCCGATGGAAAAATTCTGGTAGCGGGTTATTCATCCGCTTTTGAATCAGATGATGATCTTGCTATTGCACGATTTGATTTCGATGGACATTTAGACACAACGTTCGGCATAAATGGAAAAGTGACCAGGGACGTTTCGGGATTTGATGATGAATTATTATCAATAGCATTACAAGCCGATGGAAAAATCCTTGCTGCAGGAAGAACAAATTCAGGAGCACAATTGGATTTTGCACTGATTCGATATAACGCCAATGGAAGTGTAGACAGCACGTTTAACGACAGCGGACTTGTGGTAATGACTACAGGAGCAACGGTTGAAATCGTGTATAAAGTTTTGGTTCAGGGCGATCAAAAAATAATTACTACAGGATACCGCGCAGGTTTAGCCAGTGCCGATTTTGTTTTAACGCGTTACAATGCGGATGGCAGTATTGACAGTACATTCGACAGTGATGGAATTGTTCTCACCGATTTTGGAACAACATCCGACAGGGCTTATACAGCTATTTTGCAAGCTGATGGAAAACTTATCGCAGCAGGATACACCTATAATGGCATCGACCATGATTTTGCTGTTGTGCGTTATGATCTTAGTCTGGTAAGCGTTGCAACAAATGAAGTATTGAATGGTGTAATCATGTTTCCAAATCCTGTAAACAATGAGCTCAACATTCGTTTCGAAAAATCTATTCAAAACGGATCCATAAATATAATTTCTTTATCGGGCCAAACAATTTTCTCGCAAACCAATTTAAACGGAAATAATTTTTCGTTTGATGTTTCGGGTTTTGCAAATGGGATTTATTTTCTTGAACTGAGTGATGAACAAAATGTTTCCAGAACGAAACTCATTAAAAATTAAATTCATCGATGGGCTATACTATAATTTGCAACCCCTGACAACTGATTACAAACAACTGACAATTTCTCGTTAGTGCCAAGCGCCTAAAATAACACCCATAACGGTAAAGCTTAGTGTGCTGTATCCCGCATTGATAAAAAATAATTTCAATGATTTGCTTTCGAACAAATAGTGAATTCCCATACTCGTAGAAACCCAAACAACACCAATAAGCGTAGCAATAAATGCACCGTGGGCAGCGTCTCCTCCCTGTGTAACAAGCGCAACAAATGCGGCAGCAATAAATTGAAGAAAGAATGCGGTACCCATAGTTAGAGCCATGTTATTGGCTTGGTCCTTGTTTCGTTCAATTTTGCTTT
>JAYUZA010000488.1:0-3770 GCA_043752145.1 Flavobacteriales bacterium | reverse complement strand
CAGGATTCACCAATTTGGTTTACAAAACTTCGGCTGAACTGAATCTAACCGATCAACAACAGGTGAACAAATTTTTTGAAGCTGAAAAACCAATGTATGTTGTATTAGCTGCTGCAAAAGTGGGTGGCATTCAGGCAAACAATGTTTTCAGGGCCGATTTCATTTATCAAAATTTAATGATCGAAGCAAACATCATTCACGCTTCGTATGTACAAAAAATAAAAAAATTATTGTTTTTAGGTTCGTCTTGTATTTATCCCAAATTAGCGCCACAACCTCTTAAAGAGGAGTATTTGCTTACCGGAGAATTGGAAAGTACAAATGAGCCGTATGCAATTGCAAAAATAGCCGGAATTAAATTGTGCGAATCATACAGGAAACAATATGGCTGCAATTTTATTTCTGCCATGCCAACAAATCTATACGGACCCAATGATAACTATGATCTGAATAATTCGCATGTACTTCCAGCGCTCATACGCAAATTTCACACGGCAAAAAAGGAAAAAAAGGATTCGGTCATCATCTGGGGATCTGGTTCCCCTATGCGCGAGTTTTTGCATGTTGATGATCTGGCTGAAGCCTGTGTTTATTTAATGCAGCATTACGATGGTCATGAGCATGTCAATATCGGAACAGGTGTTGACATTACTATAAAAGATCTGGCATTGCTTGTAAAAAATATTGTGGGTTATAATGGAAATTTGGAGTTTGATGCAACAAAGCCTGATGGAACGCCCCGAAAATTAATGGATGTTTCTAAAATTAATTCACTGGGTTGGAAACATTCAATTGAAATTGATGAGGGAATTAAGTCGGTTTACAGCTCTATTGGAGGAATGGAATGGTTTTAAAACGTTTTTTTTGGATGAGTTTGGTTTTATGCGTTTCAACGATTAACGCACAACAATTAAACCTGCCCTTAAATCACGCAATGAATCTTGGTTTTCAGGAGTGGATGACCTCGGTCGATTCTTTGCCAATGCATACAGGTATGAGGCCTTACAAAGAAACGGATTCAATTACGCTGGCTTTTTTTGTTAAACAAAACAGTTCCTGGGGACAAAAACATTTTGCACATGTTCTTGCCGACCGAACATGGGTAAAACGCAAACTTAAATACGAAAGTTTTTTTGCGGCCCGCGAAAAGGATGTTGATCTGGAAATAAATCCGATCCTGACACTTGAAATGGGCCGTGATGTTGGAAGGAATGATAAGATAGCGATGTATAAAAATGTGCGCGGTTTTACCGCAAATGTTCATATCACGAAAAAATTTTCCATGTCCACTTCATTTTATGAAAACCAAATGAGGGTCCAAAGTTATCTTATGCAAAAGGCAAATAGGATGGGTCCATTGCACGAAAATGCGGTAGGAAATTTAGTTACTGATGCCGGTTACGGTAATTTTTTTGGTCAGGGCCGAACGAAGCCTTTTAAAGTTTCAGGATTTGACTTTGCTATGGCTACAGGCTATTTGTCATTTAGTCCGAATAAAAAATTAAATTTTCAGTTTGGTACCGATAAACTTTTTATCGGGCATGGTTACCGGTCACTTTTGATGAGCGACAATAGTTTTGTTTATCCAATGTTGAAAACAACTGTTTCGTTTTTTAAGGGACGATTGAATTACACCGCTGTTTATGCAAGCCTTCAAAGTCTTACACGTTTACCTGTATTTACAACTCCTGAAGCCACATTTGAGCGAAAGGCTATGTCGTTGCAATATTTATCATTTATCGTCAATAAGAAGCTTGAAATAGGTTTAATGGAATCAACCATTTGGCAACGCATGAAAAATTTTACGCAACAAAAATTTGATTATTCAATGTTGAATCCTGTTCCCTTTGTCAATACAATTCGTTTCGGCACCGACAGTACCAACAATACGCTTTTAGGAGCTCAGGTAAAATATAAACTTTCAAAAAAGGCATATATGTATTCCCAATTCATGCTGGATGGATTTACCAATGGATTTAAGGGTGGTTTTCAGTTGGGAGCAACATTTTTTAAACCGTTTAATTTAAGATCAATTTCATCTCGCATTGAGTATAACTATGTTTCGCCTTATTCATATACGTCATCCGCTAAGCTTCAAAATTATGGTCATTATAATATGCCTATGGCTCATCCATGGGGCGCAGGATTCAATGAATTTGTTTTATTTATAAACTGGCGTAATGACGATTTTTTCTTTGAAAGTAAATGCATTTATGGAAATTTTAAAATGATCAATGGTGAAGAATATGGAAAAGATATTTTTTTAGGAAGCAAAGGACCTGATGTGGCAGCAAGTCTTGTGTTTTCACAAGTCATTTATTGCGATTTAAAATTGGGCTATATTATAAATCCAATTACTAATTTGCGGTTGAATATAGGGCTCACGAATTATTATCGCTTTGACGGTACATCGCGCAATAATTCAAATTATTTATACGTAGGGATCAGTACATCATTATCAAATATTTATTTAGACATATAACGTGGAAACTCAAATCTTAGGATTTATAACCGCATTTTTTGTGGTTTTGCTTGCTACTCCTTCGCTCATTAAGGTGGCAAAATTAAAACACCTGGTGGATATGCCGGGTGAGGACCGAAAGTTGCATAAACGCAGTGTTCCCACCATTGGAGGGATCATTATTTTTAGTGCCATTTTGTTTTCATATGCTTTATGGTTTCCCGATGTGGGTGATTTTTTAGGTGCTTCGGTACGTGACTTTAAATACCTGATCGCTATTCTTATTATTTTATTTTTTGTCGGTATTAAAGACGATATTATTGGTACGGCACCAATGAAAAAACTAATTGCGCACATTATCGTAGGATTTATTTTGGTAATGATGGCCGATATGCGAATTACCGGTATGCATGGTGTTTTTGGTTTGGAAAAACCTTTTCCCGATTGGGCCTCGGCTTTGTTAACTATGTTCGTTTACATTGTTGTGGTAAATGCGTTTAATTTAATTGATGGTGTTGACGGACTGGCTGCAGGGGTTGGATTAATAAGCGCAACCACTTTTGGGTTTTTGTTCTATATCGCTGGTGATTTTTCACATAGTTTATTGGCTTTTATCTTGTCGGGTTCATTGCTTGGATTTTTATTTTTCAATTTCATGCCGGCTCGCATCTTTATGGGTGACTCCGGTTCCCTCACAATTGGAGCAATTATTTCGGTTTTAGCCATTCGTTTAATTGAATTGGACAAACATTTAATGCCCGAAGATCTTCGCTCATTATCCATGCCTGTTATGGCAATGGCAATAATGGTTTATCCGCTGGTTGACACCTTGCGTGTTTTTATGGTAAGAGCATATCATGGCCAAAGCCCTTTCACAGCCGATAGAAACCATTTACATCACCGCATTTTGCGTTTCGGATTCAATCATGCCAAAACGGTTTTCATTATTTATTTTTACAATATTTTGGTGATCACCGTTGCTTTGTTCAGCTTCAGTTTAAATCCAACCATCGCGTTGATAGTTTGCGCGGGCGTGGCACTTTTGTTCCCGTTGATTTTGTTTATTCTAAAGCCTAAAAGGGATTGAGAATAGTTAAACAAATAGGATTCATTTGGGTATTCATTAACCTGAATTTTGCATTTGCGCAAAGTAGTTTTTCCATGTTGGAAAACGGCAATAATTATTTTGGCATGAAGCATCTTAACCAATTGGGTGTTTATAAGCACAGTTCCATCCGACCATATATTTTACCCGATTCGGTTAGCATCATTACGTTTAATGAACAAACAGCTTTGTGCGATAAGTTAT
>JAYUZA010000487.1:0-3771 GCA_043752145.1 Flavobacteriales bacterium | reverse complement strand
TGATTTTTAATGGATGTTGGTTTTACCGCTTGTTGACGCGCGTATTTTTCAAATCCTTTGATCACCAATCCAACGCCCGTAGCATACATTGGAGAAGTTACCAACTCGGCACCTTTTCCCAAATGTTCGTTGGGGAAACCAATGCGTGAGTCCATACCCGTTATATACTCAAACAACTGAGTAATGTGTTTTAACTGGGAACCACCACCAGTTACAACAATACCACCAATTAGTTTTTTTTCATATCCTGAATTTTTTATTTCGTAATACACATGCTCGATAATTTCTTCCATTCGAGCTTGTATGATGTGCGAAACATTTTTCACCGATATTTCTTTTTGCTTTTGTCCTTTAAGACCGGGAATCACAACAATTTCATTGGCTTGACTCTCGCTTGCCAATGCACAACCAAATTTTACCTTTAACAATTCGGCATGTTTACCAATAATGGTACATCCTTCCTTAATGTCTTCGGTAATTACATTTCCACCCAAGGGGATTACAGCCGTGTGGCGAATAATTCCGTCTTGAAAAATGGCAATATCGGTTGTTCCGCCACCTATATCCACTAAAACAACACCTGCTTCTTTTTCCTCTTCACTCAAAACTGCTTCTGAAGATGCCAGTGGTTCCAGAATAAGATCCTCAACTTCCAAACCTGCTTTAGCAACACATTTGTGAATGTTTTTTGCCGCGGCAATTTGTCCTGTAATGATGTGGAAATTTGCTTCCAAACGCACACCAGCCATACCGATCGGATTTTTAATTCCCTGTTCGTTGTCCACAATATATTCCTGCGGCAATACATGAATTATTTCTTCACCCGGAAGCATCACAAGCTTGTACATGTCTTCAATTAATGCATCAATGTCCTTTTGTGCAATTTCGTCATCCATTGAAGCACGTGTGCGAATACCGCGGTGTTGTAAACTTTTGATATGCTGACCGGCAATACCAACATTTACTACGCCAATTTCGACACCCGATTTTGCTTCGGCTTCGGCAATTACGTTTTTAATT
Source organism: Flavobacteriales bacterium (assembly GCA_043752145.1). Taxonomy (GTDB): domain Bacteria; phylum Bacteroidota; class Bacteroidia; order Flavobacteriales_D; family UBA2798; genus DASPJQ01. The sequence goes on along the minus strand of JAYUZA010000487.1, from coordinate 2,751 downwards.
GACTGCACTGTTTGATCAATATTGGAAACAACACCGCGTCTTACACCAAGTGATTCGGTGCGGGCCATTCCTAATATTTCAATTTTGCCGTGTTCGTTCTTTCGGCCAACTAGACAAGCGATTTTGGTGGTTCCAATGTCGAGTCCTACGATGATTTCTGGTGATTCCATAATTTATGTTGTTGTGGTTGTTTACTTTTTAGTACAAACTATTTGATTTCTGAATTTTACATTTATTGTATCGTATGCATTCCAATCGAGGTGATTTAAGCCCTCGGTATAAAACATTTTTAGTTTATTAAATTTTGGCTCCATGTTCTCCAGATCTCCGAAAATGATCAGGTGACTTCCCAACGTTGGCATCAATTCAATGTCGTTATACTGATTAAAATTAATTTGTTGTATTTGCGCTTTCCAAAATTCATTTTTACTGATGTATTTCATCATTGTATATACTTCATCAGACTTCACCGTTTCGGCTAAAGTTTGATTTTTCATAATTTCGCTTACACTGTACTGTGTGCTCGGATCATTGATATGACCTGTAACCACAGGAACCCTTGGCGCATAATTATCAGACAAAGGCATTTGAAATCCGTCCTCGTCAAGATAAAATTGTGAGCCGTTGGCATTCATGATGCGAACTATAGGTGTGCGTTGCTCAATGTAAATAGATACCACACCGTTTAAGTTTTTATGTACGCTTGCTTTTCTCACTTCAGCTATCATGTCAAGTTTATCCTCAATTTCGTTCAAATCAATGTCACCAATTTTTTTCCCAACCGGATGAAGGTTTTCCTCCCTCAATGAAATTTCAATATCCTGATTGGTCAGGAATAAATTTCCGTTCTCCTGATTAATGACCACTTCCAGTTTTTCGCATACTTTATTGCTTTGTTCTGAGGCAGTAAATCCCCATAACACAATAAACATAAGTGCTAAAACTATCCAGGTCCCTATTTGTAGTATTCTATTCACGCTAACAATGCGTTTTTAATTGGTTCAACAAGTTTATCAATATCACCTGCACCTAAGGTCAAAACCACATCGGCTTTTTGTGCTTTCACAAATGTTGCCAATTCTTCTTTTGTTTTAAGGTACTTTTTATTATTCGTAATTTTGCTCAACAACATTTGCGCGTTCACACCTTCCATAGGTAATTCGCGCGCGGGATATATTTCAAGTAAAACAATTTCATCCAAAAGATCCAGACTTGTTGCAAATTCATCGGCAAAATCGCGGGTGCGCGAAAACAAATGCGGTTGAAATACACCCAATACATTTTTACCGGGATACATTTCCTTTACACTTGAGATGCATGCGCGCAATTCTTCGGGATGATGTGCATAATCGTCAATAAAAATTATTTTCTCTGTTTTAATTATATATTCAAATCTTCTTTTCGCTCCTTTATATGTTTGGATCCCGCTCTTGATTTTATCCACCGATAATCCTTCGTGCAATGCTACTGCAAAAGCGACTGCAGCATTTTCAACGTTATGTCGGCCTGGTAATCCTACTTTAATATTTTCAATTCTATTGTTGGGTGTTTTCAGATCAAAACAGTAGTCGCCATTTTCAATTTTGATATTGTGCGCATAATAATCGGCCTTGCTTTCAAAACCATACGTAAATGTTCCTTTGGTGATTTCAACCGGTAAGCCGTATTTATAAAACAATGCTCCGTTCGGCTTTACCTGTTGCGCAAATAAATTGTAGCATCTGACCATTTCTTTTTCGTCACCGTAAATATCCAGATGGTCGGGGTCCATTGAAGTAATAACAGCAACGTTTGGAAATAATCGTAAGAAAGAACGATCGTACTCATCGGCTTCCACTACCGTTTGTTGAGCATTCTCGCTTAACAATAAATTGGTGTTGTAATTACCTGAAATACCTCCCAAAAAAGCGTTCACTCTATTCCCCGCGCTTCTAAATATATGTGCAATGAGCGTTGATGTAGTTGTTTTGCCATGTGTACCGGCAACAGCAATACTGTTTGAATTTTTGGTTATTTCACCAAGAATCTCTGATCGCTTTATTAAATTAAATCCGTTTTGTTTCAGGAAATTTAATTGCGCATGATCCTTTGGAATTGCAGGTGTATAAATAATTAAAATCTCATTTGTTTGCGTTCCTGTTTTTAATTGTGTGGGCAAAAGATCAATCGAATCCTCATAATGAATATTTATTCCTTCGCTGCTCAATTGTGTTGTTAAAGCCGTTGACGTTTTATCGTAACCTGAAACCGTACAACCAAAATGATTGAAATAGCGTGCCAGAGCGCTCATACCAATGCCACCAATGCCTAAGAGATACACTATTTTTACTTTGTCTATCATTTTACCAGATCCTCCACTACAGCAACTATTGCGTTGGTTGCATTTGTCAATCCAAGCTTCGCAATATTTGTTGTTAAAACTTCAATTCTTTTCTTATCAATTATAATTTCATCCATGCATTTTCCCAATGTTTCAACGGCATCGGCATCTTTCACCAAAACAGCGGCATTGTGATTTACCAAGGCCATGGCATTTTTTGTTTGATGATCCTCGGCAACATTGGGTGATGGAATTAAAATAACCGGCTTTTGTACCAAACATAATTCAGAAATAGCAATGGCTCCCGCTCTTGAAATAACCACATCGGCCATAGCATAAGCCAAATCCATTTTGGTAATGAAATCGTAAACTCTGATATTTGTTAAACTATTTTCGTCCACGTGCTTTTTTGCTTCTTCAAAGTATGGTTT
>JAYUZA010000486.1:0-3774 GCA_043752145.1 Flavobacteriales bacterium | reverse complement strand
GATCGAAGAGAACTTCTTTATCGTATGCAACAATAGCAGGCTGATCAACCGTGATGGTACGTTGTATTATTATAGTATTTGTATTGGGTGCACCCAGGTATGTGTAATCAACAGGTGTTTTAGATGGATTTGCAGATGGAGTGATCCATGCTTTTTCGCCACTGAAAAGCGTTGTAAACGCATTTTTAAGTTCAGGAGTTGTAAGTCCACTGTATTGAAGGTTTGAAAATGTAAGTGTAATTTTTACATTACGGTTTCCTTCGGCAAGAAATAACAAGGGTGATGCAAAAGCAAAACCTGTATTGGCCTGCGACCTGTCGGCCAGTGGCGAATTAAATGGTGCTGCTAAATCGGTAATGTTCCCAAATGTTCTCCATCGTGGTTCTTCGGTTTCAATAGGTTCGCCAATTCCATTTGCTGAATTGGATACTGTTGAAGCGTATAACCTTGCATCAAATGCTTTATTATAAAACAATGATTTGAATTCACTTGTTTGTGCAAGATTTACAACAATGTCCTTTTCGGTGTTGTAAACAAGGTCAACACCGGTCTTATCAGGACCTCCATTTAAAGCAGTGTCTTTATTTACCAGGAAAGTTAATACCTGTTGTGCCAATTCAAAAATGATAAATACCTGATCGGGAACAGCCGGTTTTTCTTTTATGCGCAATACTTCCTTATAATAAAAATCAAGGTGACGTTTTGTAATGGTATTTATATCATCCTGCGCAAACTTTAGTATTTCAAGAAAAGCAACGAACAAGGCATAATGTGGCTCTGTTCTATGTCCGATCTCGTCAACTACCTGACTGATGAAAAACGATGACCAATTTTGCGGAGGAATGGTAACATTATTCTCCTGATCGTAATATACAAATAGCTGAGCATAACGTGAAACGAGCTCACGCAAATCGTTTATGCTGCGTTCATCAACCGAAACGTACGAAGGAAGCAGTGCCTTAAGCAACCGTTGTTGCTGGCTTGTGCCATCCCTTTGTAAAGGATTTTTATTTTCGCAATTTTCACTCATTGTTGTACATCAGTTCCTTCGTTGAAATAAAATGGAAACACAATATTTGATCGCGTATTGGTTGAAATAATTAAGAAGTTCACTGTGATGTCGACTTTGCCGTTGAGCGTATCCTGAAAATAATCAATGTTTTCAACCTTTACACGCGGTTCGTTATAAAGTATTGCGTTCTTAATAAGTTCGGTTATATAAGTGCTGAATGTGGTATCCAGTGGTTCGAATATTAATTTTTCAAGGTTGCATCCGTAATCGGGTTGCATCACACGTTCACCAATAGCTGTTGAAAGTAAAATTTCGAGACAGTTTTTTATGTCAGCCTCAGCTTCAAGCATAGCAACTACATTTCCACCCTTATTAAAAGTAGGAGGGAATGCCCAGCCGCGGCCAAGAAAAGCTTTGCTTGAATTTATAAAATCTTCTGCGCTCATTTTTTATCCTATCATTACGGTTGGTTCGCCTAGGGAAACAATAGCTTCACAACCACAGGCATCGCCTACACGTAAAGCTTGTTTTCCATTAATAAATACTTTTGTGCTTCCTGCAAGAAACACACTTGGTTGAATATGCGCCTGGCTGGCAGGTATACCGCATAAATGATTGTCGCCCATTACGGCTGCTATCTTTCCACCAATATAAACGGTGGGTACACCAGGACCTAAAACCTGGCCTCCCGGTGCTGTTGTATCAAATACGCGTGCTGCTGCTGGCATAATTTTTTTGTTTTATTTTTTTTATCCAGGTGGATTAATATCAACTTTACTTGTTCCTTTTAATGTCAGAATTGTACTTGCTTTTACATCTACTTTTGCGGTTTTTGATGTAAGCGTAATGTCTTTATCAGCCGACTGTGTGAGTTTTTTCTTTGTTGTAAAAACAATATCTTCTCCGGCATCAAGCGTTATTTTCTTTTTTGATTTAATGGTAATACCTTTATCATTCATTAATATCTCGTTTTCTGACTTGTCTTTTAACGAAATAAAGTCTTTATCATCTGAAACAGTTATTGTGTTTTTATTGGGTGTTTCGATGGTAATTACTTTTTTTTCATCATCAAAACGCATTTTAAGTTTTGCCTTTGTAAAAATTCCTTTTATATAATTTTCATCTTTAAGCTTCTCAGGTGGTGTGCCGAATTCCGTATTTGCGCTATGTAATGAGCCTAGTATAACTGGTTCGCGGGGATCATCGTTTAAAAAGCCAACAACAACTTCATCATTTATTTCAGGTCTAAACAATACACCTCTTTCCAATCCGGCATATGGTGCTGCAAAACGAGCCCATATTTTATCTTTTTTTGGAACACCTGTAATTTCGTCAAGACCATTTATCAAAGGAAAATAGACCTGAACCATTAAACCGGTTTCAATTTTAATATCTTTTACAATGCCTACCATTAAACCATTAATACCTGGTAATAATCCTGCTGCAGGTTCATCCGTAACATCTTTGTATTTACTGGTAAACCATTCTTGAGAAAAACCGAATTGTACTTCAGTATACCAGGAACTGGTTGAAGTAACCTGATGTGTAACTCCTGAGACAAACGCATTTTTATTGAAACGAGGTGAGAATTTATTAAGGAAAATAATATTACCCGGGGCAATACCGCTGAAGCCTTCAATTTTTACCCGACCTTTTATTTTTGCCAGACTGCTACGCATGTATTTTGATTTTGCCCATGACACAGCCTCTTTTGTGGTAAGTTTACCGGGATGTTGCAATAAGAATTTACCTAAATCGACTGTTTCAGCAAGTGTTTTTTGAGAAAGATTTCCTTGATTAGCAATATTGGGATCTGATTTCGAAGATCCTTTTACAAAATCGCGTTTTGCATCATCCCAGCTTTTACTTACAACCTCTTTAAAGTCATCAACGGCATTGATTTCTCCTTCAAATTCATAAATATTCATCCCATAGGTGAGTTTTAATAAGGGAGTGCCTGTTGATACGGGTTCTATAAGTGAAATTTTGGAATTGTTAACATAAACCAGTTTTCCAATAGCTTCGGCACGGGCTACAATAAAGTCCCAATCGGTACAATAGTATTGAACCATTTCCTTATGCGTTTCTTCGGTGGCCATGCTCGCTGCGTTTGCAGCTGCTTCGGCAGCTGCTTCTGCTATATTTATACCAATAGCAAGAGGATCAGGTGCAATTGCCGGGTCAGGTTTGCCAAAACTAATTCCAGGATAGGTTCCTACTATTTTTTTGATAATATCACGGTCGCTTTTATCGAAAAAACAATTATTTTTTCTGCCTACCGTAAGTTTTATAGCTTCATCTTTTAATTCAACTACAAGTACACTCGGTCTATCCTGGCGTACTTGTATACTATGAGTAATAACAATTCCTTTAAAAACCGGAAGATTGGTATTATGATATCCCATTAAAATTTCGATCTTGTTACCGGGTTCAAATTTATCAGACTCGCTTATTTTAAATTTTTGCTTTGCCACGTCTCCATCGCGTAACACAAGCGTTGCGGTTGGAATTTTATTGAGAAATTTATTTATAGTAATACCGGCAATTCCAAACGTTGGATCAAGAGGCACACCATCAACCTTCACCGAAAAGGAACTGAGATCGGTGCTTTTTATGTTTATAATGTCGGTTGGATATGCCATGATCAGATGGAAGAGTTAATAGGGGGGAATAATAATTGCATGCCGGGTTTCAGTTTCCTGTAATTATCCAGCTTATTGACTTCGGCAACTTGTGTGTATAGTGCAGAATTTCCATAAATT
>JAYUZA010000485.1:0-3776 GCA_043752145.1 Flavobacteriales bacterium | reverse complement strand
TTCACTAACGCGTTCGGCATTAACTCCCCAAAACGAATCGTTGTCAAATGTTGGTTTGGGAATTAATTTCAATGGTAATTCATGGGCAGGTTCAACGCCTTGTGATAATGACATGGCCATTTCGGCCAATAACGTTATTATTTCAGTTATCAATACCACACTTGCGTATTACGATGTGAGTGCCGCTACTGCAACTACGCTGGGTTCAAGTTCTTTTTCTGCATTTACAGTTCCTTTGGGTTTACCTCACAATGAGTTCGACCCAAAAGTTATATACGACCCTAATGAGGATAAATTCATTGTTGTTTGTTTAAACGGCTATACCGATACAACAAGCAGTATTATTGTAGGTTTTTCACAAACAAATGATCCCATGGGCGCATGGAATTTATATTCAATTCCAGGCAATCCATTGAATAATGGTTTATGGACCGATTATCCGATAATAGCAATGACCAATAACGAATTATTCATTACCGTTAATTTATTGTATCCCGATTCTACCTGGCAGGCAGGATTCAACGAAACAATTATTTGGCAAATGAATAAGTTTAACGGATATAACAATACCGCACTCAACGCGAATTTAATTACAGGAATTCAGTACAACGGAAAGAACATACGTAATTTATGTCCGGTTAAAGGAGGAAGTCAGTTATACGGACCCGATATGTATTTTTTAAGCAACCGTAATTTTGAAACGCAAGGTGATACATTTTTTCTTGTGCATGTATTGGATACGGCTGGAGCTTTAGGATTCGGGGTAACTGTGCAAATGCTGAACTCAAATGCCGATTATTTTATGGCGGGTGACGCCCGTCAAAGTGGCGCGCATAAATTAGCCACCAATGATTCTCGTGTATTGGGAGCTTTTATTGAAAACGATATGATCCAGTTCGTACACAATTCGATGGATACCAACACTACATATTGCGGATTGTATCACGGTATAATTTCAAACGTTTCAACTTCACCAATGGTACAGGGACAACAAATTTCTGACACTTTACGGGACATCGGTTATCCGAATATTTCTTATGCAGGATTGAATTCAAGTGATAATACCGCTATTATTACATTTGACCATTCGGCTCCTACGGTCAATCCGGGAGTATCGGCAATCAAGACCGATGGAAGTTTTAATTATTCATACATCAAACGCATTAAAGATGGCTCATCTTATGTAAATGTTTTAGGAAGTTTAACTGAGCGTTGGGGCGATTATTCTGGATCACAGCGCAAATACGATGTGCCGGGCGAAGTTTGGATGTCGGGTTATTTAGGATATTCATCGGGAGCAAGTCGTTTACACCGTGCTTATTTAGGACAATTATCGGCCACGAATCCCACTTTAGGAGATGTTGATGTAGTGGAAGAACCGAAGACAAATGCCAATGTATTTCCTAATCCTTTTGAAAATACAATTGTGGTCGATTTTGAATTAAGTAAACCCGAGTACCTGGAATTTGAATTAGTTGACCTAACGGGCCGCAGAGTGCAGTTATTGATGCGTGAGTATGTTAAAGCCGGTAAAAATCGCTTTAGCTTCAGTATTGCCGATCTTGCAAGGGGAACGTATGTTTTCACTATTAAAGGAAAAAACAATATTGTTAGTACCACCAAAGTGATCAAAGAGTAGATATTTTGATTATGTAATGTATAGATGAAGATTTTTTTTCTTTTTCAGGATTTGCGCAAAAAAACAGTTCAAAAGCAAACAAGGAAGACGTTTCAAAATATTAGTTTTCAACAATGAAATTTAACGTCAATAAGGCTCTAACAGTTCTCATTGCTTTAATTTGGTTGGCAAATGGTCTTTTTTGCAAAGTATTTAATTTAGTGCCAAGGCATGAACAGATCGCTGCAAGAATTTTAGATCTTCAGGATGGAAGAATGATCATTGTTTTGATTGGAATAGCGGAGACCGTTATGGCAATATGGATCTTTTCTAGATATAAGTCAAAACGGAATACCATCACACAAATGTTTGTGATAGCTTTAATGAATGTACTTGAATTTGTTTTTGCTCCCGACCTGTTGCTATGGGGTAAGTTTAATTCGCTGTTTGCGCTAATGCTTATCCTTGTTATTTACTATAACGAATTTGTGTTAAACAGAAAGGCAGAAAGTTAAAAATGGATACGTTCCTTAAAAATCATCCTTTTGCCGTTGAAGCTTTTTTTGAAAGCTCGCTGGTTCTCACTTTTGCAGTTCCAAAAGAAGAGCTCTTAAAACTTATTCCGGAGTGTCTGGAGTTAGATACGTTTAATGATAAATACGGATTTATTGCTGTAGCAATGGTGCAAACCAAGAATTTAAGACCTAAAGGATTTCCTAAATTCATGGGGAACAATTTTTTTCTTATCGGATATCGTGTATTTGTAAGATATACTACAAGCGCGGGCAAACGCTTAAGAGGACTCTATATTCTTAAATCACAAACAGACAAAAGAAAGATGCAATTCTTTGGAAATATATTCACGCATTACAATTATACAACCATTGATATTTCTAAAAAGGAGGAGGAAGGAAGAGTTGAGATCTTATCTGATGCAGCTAATTTTTCTATCAGTGTTGAGGAAGGGAATGAAGAAATTTCCCTTCCGGTGAATTCGCCTTTTGTGGATTGGAAGGAAGCCAGACGGTTTGCGGGTCCTTTACCATTTACATTCACATACAACGAGCCAAAAAAGGAAGTGCTTATAATTGAGGGAGTGCGCGAAAATTGGAAGCCGGCTCCTGTAAAAGTGATCGATTATCGCATTTCATTTTTAGAAGAACTTAAGCTCAAAAATATTGTTCTGGCGAATGCTTTTGTAATTAAGAATATCCCGTATTATTGGAAAAAGGGCAAAAAGGATAAATGGAAAAAGTAAGAGGATCGTTTCAGGGAATAGGAAATATTGTCCGTTTCAATTGGCATTTTTATGTCTTAGCAATAGCATTTATTCTCGCTCTATTAATGGCCGACTTGTATGTTGAATCGTCTTTCAGTATTTTTGTCTACTTATTTTGTGTTTTAATTTTTGTAACAATAATTGTTTCATTGATAATTTCGCATTATGTGTACGATCTGTCGAATCTGTATGATCTCACCTGGTTAGGCACTAGTTCACAACCCGACACTGTGGTGAACATTCATGCGGGTTTTGACGAAACAAGTGAACTTTTAAAAGGAAAATTCCCGAACTGTAAATTGCATGTTTTTGATTTTTACGACCCCTCAAAGCATACGGAAGTTTCAATAAAAAGGGCGCGTAGGGCATATCCGCCTTATCCTGAAACAAGGCAAATTAAAACGTCTGAAATTCCTTTGGGCAGCAGGTCTGTTGATGCTGTTTTCTTAATACTGGCGGCACATGAAATTCGGAATGAAATTGAACGGGTTCTTTTTTTTAAGGAACTTCACAGGGTATTAACCGAGAATGGGCAAATTTTGGTCGTTGAGCATTTAAGAAACTCACCTAATTTTTTAGCGTATACTGTTGGTTTTTTTCATTTTCATTCATATTCAACTTGGAAAAGAACATTTAAGAGGGCAGAATTAAATGTCTTAAAAGAAGGCACTATAACGCCTTTTCTTCGTATTTTTACACTTTCAAAAAATGGAATTTCATCTTAAAACCATAGGAGCATCGTTCATTATTCTGGCATTGGTACATGTCATATTCCCAAAATATTTTAATTGGAAAGAAGAGTTTAGCCGTGTGTCGCTTATAAATAAGCAAATGATGTACATCCACACTTTTTTTATTTCATTGGTTGTTTTATTAATA
>JAYUZA010000484.1:0-3787 GCA_043752145.1 Flavobacteriales bacterium | reverse complement strand
TAGATCCGTCACAAGTAACAACACTTGCCGGTATTGACGATACTATTTGTCTTGGAAACAACACTGTTTTAATCGCAGCAGGCTCGGGTGGAAGCGGTTCTTATTTTTATGATTGGACACCCGCTTCAACATCCACAGCATCGTCAATAACCGTTGCACCTGTTGTAACAAGTTCATACATTGTTACCGCTTATGATAATAATGGTTGTGCAGGAAATACCGATACCATGAATGTTGTGGTGTATAATTTGAATGGTGCTGCGTTCGATGTATATGCGTATTCGCCTATATGTCCCGGAATAAGTACAACGGTTTACGCATCAATTGTTGGCGATCAGGGACCATTGACATTTGCATGGAATAACGGTTTGGGGCCAGGTCCCGGATCATTCCTGGTTACACCAACAGTTGACCCAACGTATTATATTTGTACTGTAACTAACGCTTGTGGCGCTTCTGTTACCGACTCGGCTGTTGTAACCTTCAACCCTCCGCCAGTAATGAACATTTCGTCTGATACTATGAGTGGTTGTATGCCGCTAACGGTTAATTTCTTTGATCTGTCAACAACGGTTCCCAACGATTCGATCGTAAGTTGGAATTGGGATTTTGGTGACGGGACACCAAACAGCAGTTTACAAAATCCGGTACACGTATTTGCTAATGCAGGAACGTACAGTGTAACACTTGATGTAATAACATGGGGCGGTTGTGTAAACAATTCGGCAGCCAGTCCATATATTATTACTGTTTATCCAATACCAACAGCCGATTTTAGCGTAAGCAGTTACGCGCTTAATTTACCATATGATAATTTAGCGTGTATAAATTTATCGACCGGTGCAGTTTCCTATTCATGGAATTTTGGTGACGGGTCAACATCCACCAGCTTAAATCCTATTCATAACTATGCAAACATCGGTACATATACTATAACCCTTACAGCCACCAATTCATTCGGTTGTTCAGATGTTTCAACTGAAACGGTTGTTGCTACGAGCGAAATTATTTTTCCAACCGCATTTACGCCCGATCCTAACGGATCAAACGGTGGTGCATATGATCCAATGGATCTGAGCAATAATGTATTTTTTCCTTATACACTTGGGGTTGATACCTATCGTTTACTTATCTTCAACCGTTGGGGAGAATTGATATTTGAAAGCAAAGATGTTTATACCGGGTGGGACGGATATTACCGAGGTGCCTTGTGTACACAGGATGTTTATGTTTGGAAAGCAGAAGTAACGTTCATTGATGGACGTGAATTTAAACAAACCGGTGACCTTACCTTATTAAGATAATAAACTTGAAAAAAAATATACTTTATATTATTTTATTGCTGACTGCTTTTCATACGCAGGCGCAATCGTCAAAGTACTTTTTAAAGAAGAGTAAGGCCGAACGCTACTTTGAAAAAGGCGAGTATTTTGAGGCGATGAAGATCTATGAAGAGTTATTGTTGACGGATTCATTGAATAAGGATCTTAATTACTATACCGGGATTTGTAAATTCAATTTGAAACAATATAAAGCAAAGGCCAAACGTAATTTTGAACGGAGCGGCCACGGCATAAGTCCTGATTGGTATTATTATTACGGATCTTTATTGCACATTGAGGGTGATTTTGAGAATGCAATAGAGCATTTTAATAAATTCAAATCCATCAATGCCGAAAAAACAGTAACCGATGAAGAAGTGCTCAGGGCCATTGAATCGTCATCACTCGCGTTAAAATATATTGCGGCCCCTAACAAACAAAAAATAATCAATGTAGGTGAAGTGATCAATTCAAAATATGCCGAGTATTCACCGCTTATTTCTTCCAACGGAAAAATTCTTTATTTCACTTCTAGAAGACCCGCAGAAGGGGAATCGGTTGACAAGAGCGGAAGGTGTTACGAGGATATTTTTATGGCCAACATTGATGAAAGAACCATTTCACCTCCGCGAAAATTACCCGCAATCATCAATACAAAGTATCATGATGCTTGTACAGGCATTGGTGCCGATGGTGAAAGTATGTTCATCTTTCGCTCAAGCGAAACGATCCTGGACGGTCAAATTTTAACCACTGTTTATGATGGTGTGGAATGGACCCAGCCCGTAGCTCTTGACGCAGAAATAAACAAAGAAGGCTCGCATGAAGTAAGTGCATGTGTTTCGCTTTCGGGAAATGAAATTTATTTTTCAAGCGACCGTGTAGGTGGATTTGGCGGAAAAGATATTTACCGCATCCGCAAATTGCCCAATGGAAAATGGAGCAAAGCCATGAATTTAGGTTCAATTGTAAATACCGCGGGTGATGAAGACGCTCCGTTCATTCATCCTGATAATATGCATTTGTATTATAGTTCAAACGGACATTTAGGAATGGGCGGTTACGATGTATTTGTTGCCGAACTTGATTCGAACAGTTATGCGCGTGTAAATCACAATATGGGTTATCCGATCAATACAACCGATGATGATATTTATTTTACTGTTACAGGTGATAAGCGAACCGGATATTATTCTTCGGTACGTGCCGATGGAATGGGAGAGAGTGATATTTTCATGATTTATCTTGAAGGTGAGGAACCGTTTAAAGAAGTGTATGAAGGATTTGTTCACAACAGGATAGGTGCTCCGCTTGATGCGAAAATAACCCTTATTGATAAAACCGAAGGAAAACTGGCCGGCACGTTTAAAAGTAATATGCATTCGGGTAAATTTATTTTATTGATCTTTCCCGGACATGAATATGAAATTGTATTTGAATCGAAGGATTATCATTCATTAACATTGCACCTTTCGGATATTGTGGACGGACACTTTTACCTTGAACCAAAAGAACACCATGAATAAACGCATCTACATATGGCTTTTGTTTGTGCTGACAATTAACAATAGTATTGCGCAGGATATTCAATTGTCACAATATTTTTCGGCACCCATGTATTTAAATCCCGCTTTTACGGGAGCTAATGTTTGTTCACGTATTTCAACCAATATACGAACACAATGGCCTGCAATTGGACATGGTTATACGTCTCAAATTTTAGCGCTCGATCATTATTTTTCGGGTGTTAATTTTGGTGGTGGTTTAATGTTCACCAACGATGCCGCAGGAACAGGAAGATTAAAAACCACAGCATTTTCGGCTTTGGCAGCATACAACGCACAAATCAACCGTAACCTTGCTTTCAGGGTGGGATTACAGGGAGGATTTTGGCAACGTTCGGTTAATTTTTATGATCTCACCTTTGGTGATCAAATTGCGCTTGGCGGAACGGCAACCAGTGTAGAAATTCCTCCTATAACTGTTACCGCTCCGGATTTCAGTACCGGATTTTTAATTTATTCGAAACAATATTGGGGTGGAATTGCCATTCATCATTTAAACAGGCCAAATGAATCGTTGATGGGAAATGACGCGTTTCGACCTCGTAAATTCTCCATGCATGGAGGAAAAACTTTTGATATCGGAAAAGAATCTGAATATGATAAAGACAAACAAACAGTATCGGTTACATTTAATTACAAGTCTCAATTAAAATACGACCAGTTAGATCTGGGATGCTACTACAGTAAAGGATTTTTGAATTTGGGTTTATGGTACAGGGGAATTCCTGTTTTTAAAGAATACGCACCGGGATATCCAAACAATGATGCCATTGTACTTATTTTGGGACTTTCAAAAGACCGTATTCGGATGGGTTATAGTTATGATCATACCATTTCCTGGTTAAAGGGAAATACTTCGGGAGCGCATGAATTAAGTTTATCCTATCAAATGTGTAAGCC
>JAYUZA010000483.1:0-3796 GCA_043752145.1 Flavobacteriales bacterium | reverse complement strand
CCCTTGCCATTTATACATACAACAAGACACGAAAAGCACAAAAAGGTCTCGTAAAACCAAGTATTGGTTTTGGTTCTATTACTTTTGTTGTTTTAGGTGGTATTTTTTTCATGACAGGTCGTATGAGTTTCGGATTAAAACCTCTGAATCTAAACCATGCTTCCAACTATGCTTCACCCGAAAATATTCCCCTTGTATTGAATACGCCATTCAGCATGATCAAGACCATTAACGAGCAACAATTACCTTATGAAGAATATTTTTCGGGCGAAGAATTAAAAAAATATTATGATCCCGTAAGTGTGTTTGAAGGAAACGACACCTTACAAAAACCAAACGTGGTTATTTTTCTTATGGAAAGCATGAGCCGTGAATTTAACGGATATTTGACCGGTAAAAAAACGTATACGCCATTTTTAGATTCATTAATGGGACAAAGCCTGGTGTTTACACATGCTTTTGCCAATGGGAAACGAAGTATTGAAGCAACCCCAACGGTAACAGCTTCCATTCCCTCATTTATGGAAAGTGCTTTTATTTCTTCATCTTTTTCCAACAACCGTTTGCGAGGTTTAGGTGAAATAATGACAGAATTAAATTATTCAACCAGTTTTTTTCACGGTGCTACCAATGGAAGTATGGCATTTGATAATTTCACCTTATCACATGGTTTCAAAAAATATTTTGGTCGAAATGAGTTTGGCAACGATAAATTTCACGATGGTACCTGGGGAATTTACGATGAAGAATTTTTTCAGTATTGGATAAAAGTCCTGGATAAAGAAAAAGAGCCTTTCTTTTGCACGCATTTCACATTAACAGCCCATAGTCCGTATCCAATGCCCGAGAAATACAAAAAGGTGTTTACAGGCGGACCAACACCCATGCACAATTCGCAAGGTTATGCCGATTTTGCTTTGAAACGTTTTTTTGAAACAGCAAAAAAGAAAGCATGGTTTAAAAATACAATCTTCATTTTTGTTGCCGATCATACGAGTGACAGCAACGAAGAAGAATACGAAAACGCATTTGGACGATACAGGGTACCTCTATTTATTTATCAGGAAAATTCAAGTCTTAAAGGAAAAGATGACAGAGTTGTTCAACAAACCGATATTATGCCTACCGTTTTGGATCTTGTGGGTTATAAAGGTAAGGCGGTAAGTTTTGGAAAAAGTGTTTTTAAAGACGGTTATCGTTTCTCCATACAATATGTGAATGGCGTTTATCAGCTTATTGACAGCTCGGTCGTTTTACAGTTTAACGGAAAGGTTCCGATTGCTTTGTATGACCATAAAAAAGATCCGCTTTTAAAAACTAATTTGCTCGATAAGAAACCTGCCATTGTGAATTCGCGCCTCAATTACTTAAAAGCATTTTTACAGCAGTATTTTTATCGCATGCAGTACAATAAATTATCGGCCGTTGAGTAAACAAAGCATCATATTCATTGTAAATCCCATTTCAGGATTGGGCAAGCAAAAAGGAATTGATAAAACAATTACCGAAATGGCTGCAAAATACAAAGCAAACGTCACTATAGAATATACAAAGCATGCGGGTCATGCTTTTGAAATTGCATCGCAAGCTGTAAAAAATAAAATAAATACCGTAGTAATTGTTGGTGGCGATGGTTCGGTAAACGAAGTTGGAAAAGCATTAATGCATACCGAAACAAGTTTGGGCATTATTCCCAGCGGATCTGGAAACGGTTTAGCACGACATTTCAACATTCCCCTGGATCCGAAAAAAGCCATTGAACGTATTTTTACCGGAAAAACAACTGTGATGGACGTTGGTAAAATTGAAGATCATATTTTTTTGTCTACAGCGGGATTTGGTTTTGACGCACAAGTTGCGCATGTGTTTTCGCAACAAAAAAAACGCGGTTTCAGGATGTATATTAAAACCGTTAGAAAAGAACTTTTCAAATTTAACCCGTTTGAATTTACATTAATAACAGAAAAAATTACTGATAAAGCTTTTATGCTTTCGGTAGCCAATATTCCGCAATTTGGGAATAATTTTACGATAAATCCCAATGCTGTCGAGAACGATGGTTTATTGAATTGTACCTTGATAAAACCATTCCCAAAATATAAAATTCCATTATTAACCAGCAGGTTTTTTAAAAAGTCGATACACAATTCACGTTATTTTTCCGAATGGACCGCACCGGGTTTTGAATTTGAAATTCCGCATTTTACAGCGCATGTGGATGGCGAGCCTATCGTTTTAAAGAACATGCGAAATTCTTGTTCTATAGAAAAAGCGTGTTTAACAGTAATTATTTAGACGTGGAAAGATTGTCCGTCAAATGCCAATTTTATTCCTTCGGGAAGATCTCGTTCCACCTCGGCATGCAGCCCAAGTAAATGACTGATGTGCGTAAAATATGTTTGTTTGGCATTGATCAATTTAGCCACTTCAATTGCTTCATCCAGATTAAAATGAGAAACATGTTTTTGCACGCGCAAGGCATTTAAGATAAATACATCCGAACCTTTAATTTTATTCACTTCAGATTCAGCAATAAAATTGGCATCGGTTATATAGGTAAAATCCTGTATACGAAAACCAAAAACGGGCAATTTATAATGCATTACTTCAACAGGAATGAAATCAATATCACCGATACGGAAAGGTGAATTATTTATTTCAATTAAATTCAATAATGGAACACCCGGATATTTCTCTTCAGTAAAAGCATAATGAAATTCGGTTTTCAAGGCATTGAGCACTTGTTGCCTTCCAAAAATATCGACTGCACTTTTTTGAATGAAATTAAATGCGCGCACATCGTCAAGACCCGCAATATGATCTTTATGCTCATGTGTAAAAAGCACGGCATCCAGTTTTTTTACTCCGTGTTGAAGCATTTGCTGACGAAAATCGGGTCCACTATCAATAACAACCGTAGTGGTTGGCGATTCAACCAAAACACTGCTGCGCAAGCGATAATCGGTTCGGTTGGTGGAAGTACAAACCTTACAATCACAGGCTATGACCGGTACACCTTGTGAGGTTCCGGTGCCTAAGAGGGTTATTTTAATGTTTTTTACCAAAACAGTTCAAATATAATAATCATTCCTATCAAATAATCTTATTATTTTCGAATATGGATTTAAATAAGGATTCTGGCTTTCTTTTAACCTATAAACAGTGGATCGAGATCGGTATCATTGTTTTTGTGACATTCGTACTCACACGCGTCATCAAATTTGTCATGAATCGTTTTATCAAGCGTTCATCCGACTTTTTAAAGATCGACAAGACCCGCTTTAAGTTCTTTTCAAATACCATCAATGCCATAATTTATATTCTTGCCTTTATTCTCATCATTCATACCATTCCTGAATTACGCGGCATTTCAACAACGCTATTTGCCAGTGCCGGGGTTTTAGCAGCTGTTATAGGTTTTGCATCACAACAAGCTGTTGCAAACATTGTAGGTGGTGTTTTTGTGGTTTTATTCAGGCCTTTCAGGGTTGGTGATAATATTAAAGTTGGTGCTGATCTGTCAGGAACTGTTGAGGATATAACCTTGCGCCATACCGTTATCAAAGATGCCGAAAATGCCCGTATTATTATTCCCAATGCAATGATCAATTCGCAAACGGTAATTAATTATGATATTATTGACAGTAAATTCAAAAAAAGGATAGCATTCAATGTAGGTTTGGATACCGATACTGACCTAGCCATAAAAATAATTCAGGACCATGTTTTTACCCACCCACTAATTTTAAGTTCACATTATACCGATGCCTCGTCTGTTATTGTTGAAATTACTGCC
>JAYUZA010000482.1:0-3804 GCA_043752145.1 Flavobacteriales bacterium | reverse complement strand
CGGAATATGGTTCATTTTCACGCGTTGTTATGGATAGAAATCGGAAAAGGTATTTTTTGGACTTAATTTATTTCACTATATTTATACATGCTAAAACGGCAACTTAACACACTCCTCATTTGCGTATTAGCCTTCGCGGGCCGGTCTTTCGCCCATGACCACAGGCATTATGAGTTTATCCCCAATAAGGGACAAGAAAATTCATCTGTTAATTATACCGTAAAATTAAATGGCGGTAAAATGTTTGTCAAAGACAAGTCCCTGCTTTTTCATTTTGTTGACAATAGTTTTATTGCCGAACAACACCGTAACCAAAAAAAATCTGATAAAATTTTAAAAGGACATGCATATGAGATTACATGGGTGAATGCGCAAAAACCTACGTATGCTCAAACGAAAAAAACAAAACACTATTATAATTATTTCAAAGGCAACGATGCTTCAAAATGGGCCGGTGGTGTTTATGCGTATGAAAATCTTGAAATGCAGGAATTATATCCAGGTATCTCTGTGAAATTTGAAACAAACGAAGAGGAAAAATTAAAATATACGTATACCGTTGCCCCACATTCTTCGCCAGAGCAGATCATTCAGGAATACACCGGTGTGGATCAATTAAAAACAGGAAATAACGGAAATCTACTTATCACTACATCTTTAGGCATTAATCAGGAAGTTGCACCTGTTGCATGGCAATACAGTGCTAACAATGGAAAAAAAATGATCCCATGTAAATTCAAATTAATTGGTAAGCGTGTGATCTATGAATTTCCACAAGGATATGATGAAGCGTTTGAATTAATTATTGATCCTGTTTTAGTTTTAGCTACTTCCAGCGGATCGTTTGCCGATAATTTCGGCATGACCGCTACCTATGACAATGCCGGTAATTTATATTCAGGTGGAACGTGTTTTGACACCGGTTTTCCAACAACTCTAGGTGCATGGGATGTTACATCAAACCCAACCCTTGATGGAGCAGGATTGGGTTACGGAATTACCGATGTTGTAATTACAAAATACTCAGGAGACGGAACCTCCCTTATTTACTCAACGTATTTGGGAGGTGGAACCGATCTGATTGGGACCGAAACCGTGCATAGTTTAATTGTAAACGACAATGATGAATTGATGTGTTTTGGCGCAACCAGTTCAACCGATTTTCCAACAACGACAGGCGCATATAACGCTTCGCATAGTGGTGGCTCATTGATTCAGTTCCTGTACAACGGTGTTTACTTTAAAACCGGTGGAACCGATATTTATGTAACAAAGTTCAACGCTGCAGGAAGTAGCCTCATAGGTTCAACCTATATCGGAGGCTCGGCCAATGATGGCGTAAATTATAAAGTAACTTCAGGCGATTATACAACTGCCGCATCGTACGATTCTCTAACCAGTAATTATGGCGATCAGTTCAGAGGAGAGATCATGATAGATGCCTCAAATAATATTTACATTACATCTACAACACGTTCTGCCGACTTTCCTACAGTTTCACCTTTTCAACCGACAAAAATCGGAGGATCGGATGCGGTTGTTTTTAAATTTAATCCTACACTCACAACACTTTTATTCTCTACTTATTTAGGCGGTAGTTCATTGGACGCGGGATATTCTATTAAACTGGACCTATCCGGTAATATTTTTGTTGCCGGTGGAACAACATCTCCCGATTTCCCTGCAACTGTAGGATCGCTTTATTCAACATATCAAGGTGGAAAGGCCGATGGATTTATTGCCAAATTAAATCCTTCTGCTTCGGGAATGCTAGCATGTTCTTATATCGGTACCGCTTTATATGACCAAAGTATGTTCGTTGAGATCGATAAAGATGATAAGGTTTATTTATACGGTAATACGTTAGGCACTGCAACTTTTCCTATTACTGCACCTTATTCAAATCCGAACAGTGGTCAGTACATTGTGAAGATGGATAATAATTTGACCACTTATGAATGGAGTACTCTATTTGGTAATGGTGGTGGAACGGTAAATATTTCTCCATCCGCTTTCCTTGTTGATGTTTGTGGCAATATTTATATCTCAGGTTGGGGTGGAAGCGTTTTAGCAGGAGCTCCTCCTACAACAGGTATGCCTACTACCACCGATGCACTTCAGCCTTTGCCAGGTCATGGTTATGGTTTTTACATTTCCTGTTTTCAGCGTAACATGACAGGTTTGCTTTATGCAACCTATTTTGGAGGAAACATAAGTCAGGAACATGTTGATGGCGGTACTTCTCGATTTGATAAATACGGTATTATTTACCAAAGCGTTTGTGCAGGTTGTGGTGGTAACGATGATTTTCCTCAAACACCGGGGGCGTGGTCGTCTGTAAATAATTCTACTAACTGCAACAATGGGGTTTTTAAATTCGATTTTGAAATTGCTCCGGTTGCCGATTTTACAACCGATATTTTTGCCGGATGTAATCCAATTACCATCAATTTTATCAATTCAAGTCCACCGGGCCTTGATTTTCTTTGGGACTTTGGTAACGGAGACACCACTTCTGTTATTTTCAATCCAACAGTTACCTATCCCGATACAGGAACATTTATCGTTACGCTGATCACTGAAGATTCATTATGCGGATTAATTGACACAGCCATAAAGATCATCAACGTTTATCCAAGTGTAAGCGTAACAGCTAACAGCGATATTGCTATGTGTGCGGGTGCTCCTGTAAATTTAATTGCCGATGGTCAAGGAACTTCTCCGTTTTTCGTATGGTCCAGCAGTCTAACATTTGCAGATACATTAAATTCACCTTTAAGTGACAGTACCATTACAGTTACACCAACAGGCGACACGGCATTTTATGTTCAAACATACAATCCGTATTGCAACGAAGTAGATACGGTCTTTATCGATATACAGGAACTCGATCCGTCCATAGTAGGTGTTATTACTTCCTGCGCTGGCGATTCTATTATGCTGACTGCATTTAACTCAACACCCGATGCGTATTCGATCGATTGGTCACCCGATCCTCAAATTTTATCAGGCGATGGTACTTCGTCCATCATTGTTAATCCGTCATTACCTGTAACCTATTCGGTATTGTTTACTTCTTCGGCAGGTTGTACCGCAACTGCAACATATTTTGTAGACACATCTTCAATTGGCCTTGCAGGTATTAATGCAACCGCAACGCCTTCAACTATTGTTGCCGGTGAAACATCGCAACTGGTTGCAGTACCAAGTACAGGTTATACTTACCTATGGACCCCCGCAACGTTTTTAAGCGATCCCAATATTTATAATCCTGTGTCAACGCCAATGGTAACCACAACTTATATTATTACTATTTCAAGCGGTGGTTGCTCAAGATCAGACACGGTTACAATTATGGTAAGAGAGTTTGTTTGTGGCGACCCATATATTTATGTGCCAAACGCGTTTACACCCAATGGTGATGGTAATAATGATGTACTATTTGTTCGCGGGCGAAATGTAACCGAAGTGTATTTTGCCGTTTTTGAACGTTGGGGCGAAAAAGTATTTGAAACAAAAGACATGAATATTGGCTGGGATGGAAAAGTAAATGACCGCGATGCCGATCCAGCCGTATTTGATTATTATCTGAAAATAAAATGTGGCGATGGCCAGGAGTTTTTTCAAAAAGGGAACATAACATTAATTCGATAGAGTGAAACGGATTTTTTTTATAGCAACTATTTCAATTTTGTTTGTTTCCAATATCAAGGGACAGGACATTCACTATTCTCAATTTTTTAATTCACCCTTGAATTTAAATCCGGCTTTAAGCGGAATGTTTGCAGGCGATTATCGTTTTGC
>JAYUZA010000481.1:0-3809 GCA_043752145.1 Flavobacteriales bacterium | reverse complement strand
GTAGTGGCGATGAAAGGCAGGTATTTAAAATGGGTTGGTTGGCCGATTTTCAAATATATGTAGACAAATTAAAACAAGTAATTCCAAACCTTGTGTTATCAGGAGATTTTAATATTTGTCATAAAGCAATAGACATCCATAATCCTGTATCCAATAAAAATTCATCGGGGTTTTTACCTGAAGAACGTTCATGGATGGAAAAATTTTTCAATAGCGGTTTCATTGATTGTTTCAGGGAATTTAGTCAGGAACCGCATCAGTACACATGGTGGAGTTATCGTTTTAATGCCCGCACAAAAAATTTAGGCTGGCGCATCGACTATCATGCTGTAACCGATAATTTGAAGGATAAGTTAAAACGGTGTACAATTTTGCCGGAGGCAAAGCATAGTGATCATTGTCCTGTGTTGTTGGAGATAGAAATGTAAAAAAGAACAAATAGGAAATCAGAGATCAGAAAGCAGAAAATCGTTGAGTTTTTTGATTTCTGATTTCACATTTCTGATTTTCTTTAATCTACCCTTTTTAGTTTGATATCTTTCGTTGGCGAAATTACCAATGGAAATTTCTCTACCACCACATTGCTTCCGTCCAAACCAAAAGCATTGCCTTCGGATAAGCTTAATTTTTTAAGAACCTCGTAGCTTTCAAGTATCAATTGTTCAATAACGGGAAAATCATTGTCGTTCGACATTATTTTTTCAATTACAATGAAGCGGAAATCGCCCATTACCTGTTTTTTGTTGAGTGATTCGTAACGACTGAAAACATCAACCTCACCCGTTTGCATTAAGTCTTCCACCACCTTTTTAAATAAAAGGTTAATGCGTGGCGCGACCCTGAAACCTAATCTAAAATCAATTCGAATAATATCTTCGGTTTGCAAATGGTTCACTTTATACTCTAAGCGGTATGGCTCATCCACTACATCAACATGCACAAACCAATAAAGGTCGGCACGCTTTGGTCTGTTTTGTAAGATCGAATAAATTACTTTGCGTTCAATTTCGTCTTTGTAGTTAGCCCCGGTCAAATAAACCAAATGCGTTGAATATTTTGGAATGGTAAGATCTTTACTTAGGTCAGCGATCAATTCTTTGTACTCATCAATTTTAACAAATTCAACATAACGTGACCGGATACGTTTTGCTTTGAGCCAAACCCACATAACGTATATACCACATAAGCTTATAATAAAACTAACGTAACCTCCGTGTGTAAATTTCAAAAGATTGGCAACTAAAAAAGATAATTCAATGGTAAAATAGATCAAAATAAAACCAAAGATGTAAGCAGTATGGTATCGCTTAAATATCATGTAAAAAATAAGCAGGGTACTTGTCATCAACATGTCGATATTGATGGTTAACCCGTATGCGGCTTCCATGTTGTCTGACTTTTGGAAAACCAGAACAATGATCATACAACCCAGCCATAAGATCCAGTTGATGGATGGAATATACATTTGACCTTTGATAGCCGTAGGATATTTTATTTTCACTTTTGGCCATAAATTCAAACGCATGGCTTCGTTGATGAGTGTAAACGATGCGCTGATCAATGCCTGACTGGCTACAATGGTTGCAGCTGTTGCAATGGCAATTCCAAAGGGAATAAACCAAGGCGGCATCATTTCGTAAAACGGATTCAGTGGATCAAACACGCTTAATCCTACCGCTTTTGCAGGTTCACCATATTTAAGGAATTCGCCCTGATGCGCTATTAAATAGGCTCCCTGACCAAGGTAATTTAAGACAAGGGCAATTTTTACACCGATCCAGGTTAAGCGAATATTTTCTTTACCGCAATGACCAAGATCGGAGTATAACGCTTCGGCACCTGTAGTACATAAGAACACAGCACCTAAAAGCCAAAATCCACCGGGATGCAGGGCCAGGAGCTCATAAGCGTAATACGGATTTAATGCTTTTAAAATACTAAGATCGCCACTAATTTGATAAATTCCCATAATGGCCAAAAGGCTAAACCAAACAAGCATGATGGGACCAAAAAAGCGACCAATGAATTTTGTACCGAATTGTTGTATAGCAAATAATACCGTTAAGATCCCTATCACTAACCAAACCGTATTGCTGGTTTCTTTAAAGAACGGATTTACTTTTCCCAATCCTTCAACTGCGGCCGAAACTGAAATGGGTGGTGTAATAATACCATCGGCTAATAAAGCGGCACCACCGATCATTGCGGGATAAATTAACCACTTTGATTTACTTCTTCGTACCTGTGTATATAATGCAAAAATCCCACCCTCACCTTTATTATCGGCACGTAAAGCGAGTAAAACATATTTAAATGTTGTTTGTAAAGTAAGTGTCCAAAAAATACAGGAAATACCGCCAAAAATAAGATCAGGCCGAATTGCTTCGTCACCCACTATAGCTTTCATTACATAGAGTGGAGAAGTACCAATATCACCGTAAATGATTCCGAGGGTTACAATGAGCGCGCCAAGTGTTACCTTGTGATGATGACCATGATGACCGATTGTGCCCACTTATCCTTGAATTAGAGTGACCAAAATTATACATATTCCAATTGGTTTTGTTTAAATGGTATAATATTTATAGTTTGGCTGTAACAAACTTTAACGTTCAACCGTCTCACCCTTAAAACAGGTAATTTTTTGACAACTGCTGAATACAATACTACTGTAGATAATTGGAGCGATAACGTGTTTCGCTTTATTCTTAAACATATTAAGGACAAGGATAAAGCACGTGATATTGTGCAAGATACGTGGGAAAAAATGTGGTTAAAGGTCGAGGAAATTACCTTCGAAAAGGCTAAATCTTACCTATTTACGGCCGCTTATCGAACCATGATCGACCTTATACGTAGGGATGCTAAACAGGGCAAGTTTGAGGAAAAAAAGGTGGCCGGCAAGTTTACGACCGAAAATAACTACAGCGATTTGCAGGAAATACTGCATAAAGCCATGGAAAAGCTGCCCGAGGTACAAAAATCGGTGGTTTTGTTAAGAGATTACGAAGGCTATAGTTATGAAGAAATAGGGGAGATTACCGGTTTGACCGAAGCACAGGTTAAGGTGTATATTTTCAGGGCACGACAATTTTTGAAAGAGGAGTTGGGAAGCATGGAGGCAGTATTATGATCACGCGCGCAAATTATGAAATATGGTTTTTGGATTTTGCTGAAGGGAAATTAGATCCTTCTCAGCAAAAAGTGCTTTTTACTTTTTTGGAAAAAAATCCTGACCTGAAAGCGGAACTGGAAGGATTTGAAAACATCTCATTTGAACAACCAATTGCAAATACTGAAACCAACAACGGTTTAAAAAAGAAACGAAGTTGGTTATTGGAAAAGTATAGTGTTGATGAATTGGTTTTTAATGTTTGTGAAAACAATTTGAATACCGAAGAGTTGCGTGAGTGGAATGATGTGATAAAAACAATGCCCGAATTGTTGAAGAAGGTTGAAGCGGAAAACAAACTGGTTTTAAAACCGATTGCCAATGAAACCATTGATTCGAAACTCGTATTGAAGAAAAACATTGCTATCTACTCGGTTGATACAACAAATTACAAGGAACATTTTATATTGTATATCGAAACAAAGGAACTGGCTTTACACACAGCGATTTCTTTGTTCCTGAAAGCAAATCCTTCGTTAAAAGCCGAGTTTGAATTAACGCGCAACTTAATTCTTAAACCCGATACAAGCATTATTTTTGAGAACAAGAACGAACTTAAGAAAAAGGAGAAAGTGGTTGCCTTTTATATGTGGCGATCTGTTGCTGTTGCGGCAAGCATTGTTTTGGCTATTATTTT
>JAYUZA010000480.1:0-9506 GCA_043752145.1 Flavobacteriales bacterium | reverse complement strand
CCTTGCCAACGCCTGTGGAGCATATCTTGCCAACGGCAATAAAGGTCCGGTTTTAACAATTGACATGGGCACATGCATCAAATTTGATGTGGTTGATGCCGAAGGAAATTACCTCGGTGGAAGCATTTCTCCCGGTTTCGAAATGCGGTTAAAAGCATTGAATCATTACACACAAAAATTACCCCTGGTGGATGTAACCGAATTGCCAAATTTAATTGGAACTACTTCTAATGAGTCCATTGCAAGTGGGGTAGCCAATGGGATTATTGCCGAAATTAACGGTATGGTCGAGCAATATCACGTGCAATTTCCTTTCATTAAGGTTTTTTTAACAGGTGGTAACGCTCCTTTTTTTCTCAGCTCGCTAAAAAATAACATCTTTGCATCTCCGTTACTTACTTTGCATGGCCTTAATGCCATTGCCAACATTAACGGATTAAATTAAATGAAGAAAAGTAGTCTTGTTTTTTTATTGGTTTTGATAACCCATTTGGGTTTTTCACAAGCCACCAACGTATCTCCTTACTCACGTTATGCTTTAGGTGATATTAACCCGGGATGGTTTGCACAAAATACCGCTATGGGTGGTGCAACCGTTGGTTTGGTGGATTCCTTTCAGGTAAATATACTTAATCCCGCATCGTATTGTTTTACGGCCCATCAAAGTCCGGTTTTAGATGTAAGCATGCGTGGCCGTTTCATTAACATGTCAACTAACGCGTCAAGCACTAAGGCTAATTATTTTCACATGAACAACATTGTGCTGGCGTTACCACTTTCAAAACGTTTTGGCGCTGCAATTGGTTTAACACCTTTTTCAACCAGTGGCTACAACATTACATTCAGCCAGGTAAACGATGCTGTGGGTGGAACAGTTAATACGTTTTATCAGGGGCAGGGTGGTATTAACCGTGTTTTCCTCGGTTTGGCCGCAATGCCTGTTAGAACAAAAACCAATATGTTCTCGGTTGGTGCTAATTTTTCGTATTTATTTGGCGATCTGCAAAAAACACGTAAACTCACGTTCCCCAACGAAACAGGTTTGTTCAATTCAAAGATCATTAATTCGGTTTACGCCAGCGACCTTATGGTGGATGCAGGTGCTTATTATCGTAACATAATTAATCCGCGTCAACAACTTTCCATTGGATTTGCAACTTCTTTTGGCACATCGCTTAATTGCAACCGCAGTGTTTTAGCACATACCATGGCTCCTGTTACCGAACAGTTTGTTGATACAGTGCTATACATCGAAAGTGAAAAGGGTTCGGTTTTTATTCCTCCGCGTTACAACATTGGAATGAGTTATGATTTTAAAGGAATTTCGGGTTCGAAAAACAATTATAAATTAACTCTTTCAGCTCAATACAATTACCAGGACTGGAGCAAGTACAGTGAGGATTTCCCTTCTTCAGTATATACCGATACGCTTAACAGTACTTCGGGAATTAATTTTGGTGTACAATACATTCCTCACGTATTGGGCGTTGGTTCAGGAAAAGTAAAACCGTTAAAACTCATAAATTACCGTGCCGGATTTTATACCAGCAAAAATTACCTGAATATTGATAATTACAGCATTAACAATTGGGGTGTTACCTGTGGTTTAGGCATTCCGCTTTGGGCAAGTTCATTGTCATATTCAATGGTAAATTTGAGTTTCGAATATGGTCAGCGAGGCACGACCGCTAATAATTTAATGCTCGAAAAATATTACGGTTTTCATATTGGTTTCGCATTCTGCCCGAGCAGGGTCGATCGTTGGTTCGTTAAACGCAAATACGATTAGTGTTTTTGAAACCGGTTCATGCAATACTGTATTTTGCAGCAATTCTTTTTTTTTCCTGCAGCAATAACATCAAAGATGTACAATTGGTAAATGCCGGCAAGGAAACACCCGATGAAAGTATGAATGGTGTTACCATAGTGTATACCGATAACGGCATAGCACGTGCCATTATTAAAACTCCGGTTATTAACAGTTACGGCACACAAATGGGTCGTAAAGAATTTCCCAAAGGACTTAAAGTCGATTTTTTTACCCAAGAGGGAAAAAAAGAATCCTATCTGGAATCGGGCTATGCGGTTTTGAATGAACAAACCAAACAGTTCATTCTTGAAAAGGACGTTAACATGATAAATTTTAAACGACAGGACACACTTGAAACCGAATACCTGATCTGGCAGAAGGATAGTGGCCTTGTGGTGACCGACCGCCAGGTGTTAATTCACGGTATTAAAGGTACTTTAACGGGAAATCACTTCAGGGCAAAAGAAAATTTTACCCAATACACGTGGAAAAACGTAAAAGGTACGTACTTTTACAATCAAACCGATTCACTTTAACTGTTATGAGTAATAAATATTCCACGTTTCAACGCATCAATAAAGGACTTGAATATTTCTGGCTCCTTATTACTATTGTTAGCGCCATCATGGTAACATACTTTGTGATAAACGAAGGATATGAAAACTCTAAATGGTATTTGTTGTTTCCGCTTCTTGCATTAGCGATGTTCGTTATGCGCAGAGGACTCCGCAAAAAATTTGAAGCATCCATCCAAAGAGCATTAGAAGAAGAGCAACAGGCCCGTGGTGGTAAAGGTGCTAACCACAAACAAAAATAATGGATTCGGTTACCGCATTTGCCATTATTTCATCTACTATTTTTTGTGCTTTTTTTTCGGGCATTGAAATTGCTTTTATCTCGGCCAATCGTTTAAAAGTAGAGCTCGACAAAAAAGAAGGATCCATCAGCGGAAGAATTATTTCATTTTTCATTAAGCGTGAGGATAAATTTATCACCACCATTTTAATTGGTAACAATATTGCCATTGTAACCTTCGGTATTTTTTTCGCGGCATGGATCGAGCCTGTTATTTTTAACTATATCACACATAGTAAAATTGGTATTTTATTGCTGCAAACATTGGTTTCAACCTTGTTTATAGTAGTGGTTGCCGAGTTTGTTCCCAAAACTATTTTCTCATTAAATCCTAATTTCATCCTGCGTTTATTTGCTATTCCAACAGCTATCGTTTATGGTATTTTATGGTTGCCAACCTTGTTCACCATTTTTATTTCGCGGTTGGTATTAAAAATATTTGTGCGTGGGCATAAGAAAGAGGAGAAAACCGAATTTGACCGAACCGACCTGGATGATTATATAAAGCACGCTACCGAAATTGCCGGGCCCGACCAGGTCATTGATCACGAGGTGCAAATTTTTAAGAACGCGTTGGAATTTTCAAAGGTTCGCGGCCGCGATTGCATGGTACCACGCACCGAAATTGTGGCCATGGAGATCCATGAAAAAATAAGTGCACTCAAGCAAAAATTTGTCGATACAAAACTTTCAAAAATTTTAATTTACCGGGAAAATATTGACGATATTATTGGTTATGCACACTCGTTTGAAATGTTCAAACAACCAACAGACATCAAAACCATTTTACGTCCCATTTCGTTCGTACCCGATACCATGCCGGGCCATATAATTTTACAGGAATTTACACGACAGCGCAGAAGTATTGCTGTGGTTGTGGATGAATTTGGTGGCACTGCGGGTATTATTACCATTGAAGATCTGTTGGAAGAAATTATTGGTGAAATTGATGACGAACATGATATAGTTGAACTTATTGAAACAAAAGTTTCGGATACCGAATACATATTCTCAGGACGTTTGGAAATTGATTACCTCAATCAAAAATACCATTTGGATATTCCTACGCATGACGAGTATGAAACGCTCGCAGGATACATGCTGAAACTCTATCAGGATATCCCTGAAAAGAACACAGTAGTTGAAACCGACTCGTTTTCGTTCACCATTCTGGAGGCTAACGGTAATAAAATTGAAAAAATTAAGATCATTGTAAATAATTGATTTACAGTCGATAATTCGCTTTTGGTTCAACCTTTCACGTAGCCCAAAAGTCTCATTTTTTCAAAAATCTCTTGCTCATTCAATATTTTAAGCTACTTTTGTCCTGTAATTACATAGTAAACATGAATCGAGGGGACTTTAAGTCCCCTCTTTATTTGTCCTAATATTGTGTTTGAAAAAGAAAAAATAGTTGAATTGACCGAAACCAAACTTGCAGCCTTTGGTGCTTTTTTGGTTGATGTAATTGTTTCACCCACCAATAAAATTGTGGTGGAGGTCGATAGCCCGCAAGGCATATCGATAGGGCAATGTGCCGAGTTGAACAGGTTTTTGAACACAGCCCTGGATAATGAAGCGCACGAATTTGAATTAACCGTTTCATCACCGGGTTTGGAAAAACCCTTTAAAGTGTTTGAGCAATATCAAAAAAATATTGACCGGCAAATTAAGGTAAGGACAATTGAAGGAAAAGAGTTTGAAGCAAAATTGAAGGAAGTGAATGAAAACGGAATTCTGCTCCATCAAAAAGTAAGAGAGAAGAATGAAAAGAATAAGAAGGAATGGGTTGAAAAAGAAATTCAGTTGCCATTCTCTCAAATAAAGGAAACAAAAGTAATACTAACGTTTAAATAATAAAAACAGCATACACCATGAGCACACTAAAACTGGTTGAATCGTTTGCAGAGTTCAAAGAATTCAAGAACATTGATCGTGTAACAATGATGAGCATCATTGAGGATGTTTTCAGAAGCCTTTTGCGCAAAAAGTACGGAACCGATGAGCATGTTGACATTATTTTAAATCCCGAAAAAGGTGATTTGGAAATATGGATCAACCGCGAGATCGTTCGTGACGAAGAAGTGGAGAACGAAGCAACTGAAATTGGCATTACAGCCGCTAAAAGAATTGAACCCGATTTTGAAATTGGTGAAGAAGTTTCGGAACAGTTGTTTATTGAGGATTTCGGACGCAGGAACATTTTGGCACTTCGTCAAAATTTAGTTTCTCGTGTATTGGATCTTGAAAAAGACAGTGTTTACAAAAAATATAAAGAACGTATTGGTGAGATCATCACCGGTGAAGTGTATCAGGTTTGGAAAAAAGAGATCCTTGTCCTTGATGACGAAGGAAATGAATTGATCCTTCCTAAATCGGAACAAATTCCTTCGGATTATTTCAAAAAAGGTGATTCGGTTCGTGCCGCGGTTATCAAAGTTGAAATGCGTAATGCAAGTCCGGTGGTAATTTTATCGCGTACATCAACCGTATTTCTTGAGCGTTTATTTGAGTTGGAAGTTCCCGAAGTTTTTGACGGACTTATCACCATTAAAAAAATTGTGCGTGAACCGGGCGAAAGAGCCAAGGTTGCGGTTGAGTCGTATGACGACCGCATTGACCCGGTTGGAGCTTGTGTTGGTATGAAAGGTTCGCGTATTCACGGTATTGTTCGCGAATTACGTAACGAAAATATTGACGTAATTAATTTTACGAATAACCCTACTTTGTTTATCCAACGCGCCCTTAGTCCGGCTAAGATCACATCTATCAACATTGACGATGAAACCAAACGTGCCGCAGTTTATTTGAAGGCCGACCAGGTTTCATTAGCCATTGGTAAAGGTGGTCATAACATTAAGCTGGCCGGAAAATTAACCGGATATGAGTTGGATGTTTACCGTGAAGAGGACAATAACATGGACGATGTGGATATCGAAGAGTTTGGCGATGAAATAGAAAGCTGGATCATTGATGAGTTAAAGTCAATTGGTTGCGATACTGCGCGCAGTGTTATTGACCTTAGCGTAGGTGAGCTTTTGAAGCGTACCAAATTGGACGAGGACACCATTAAGGACGTAATGAATATTCTTCGTTCGGAATTTGAGTAGGCAAATTTTGACCGAAAACTGTTAATATTTATGGTGGCAAATAAGGTTTGCCACCTTTTAAGTGAATGAATTTTTTTTATAATTATACATAGATTTTTAGGAGACAATACATGTCAGAAGCAAAAGCAATAAGGTTAAATCAGGTTGCACGTGAATTAAACGTGGGGATAGCTACGATTGTCGATTTTTTAAACACCAAGGGTGTGAAAATTGACACGAAACCCAATTCAAAAATTGACGAAACAGTTTACAGTTTACTATTGGCCGAGTTTCAGACCGAAAAATCGGATAAGGAAAAATCGCGTACGGCAATAAGCTCACGTGAAAAGCGGGAAACCGTTACACTTGATCAGGCTAAAACAAAACAGTTTGACAAAGAAGAAGAGGAAGATGAAATTGTAATTAAGAACTTACAATCTACCAAGCCTGAAGTTTTCAAACCTGTCGTTGACAACGATATGAAAATTTCGGTTGTTGGAAAAATCGATTTAGCTACGACAACCGGTAAAAAAACAGTTAAGAAGGTCGAAAAAATAGAAGAAGCACCGAAGAAAAAAGCACCAACCAAAAAAGAAGAACCAAAAACCGAGACGCCTATCGAGGCTTTGGTAGAAGTTCCTGAAGTTGTTGCCACTCCTGAAGTTGAACCGGCTAATCCCGAGAATGCAGAGACTATTAAGACCGAAGTTGAAAAACTTTCAGGTCCTAAAGTAATGGGTAAAATTGAATTACCTGTTTCTAAAGATCGTAAATCGTTGCAGCGCGAATTGCGTGAATACGGTGAAGACCTTAAGAAAAAACGCAAACGTAAACCCATTAATAAAGTTGACGTTGAAAAAACGGCAGCCAATTATCATGCCGATAAGGCTAAGACTATCGCAGCAGGTGGAGGCACGGGTGGAGCTAAAAACACCTTCTCACGTCCTGCCGGTGGGGGTGGCGGAGGTGGAAAAAAATTCACACCACGCAATCAACCAGCTAAAAAAGAACCTAAACCTGAATTGACCGAAGA
This sequence comes from Flavobacteriales bacterium, assembly GCA_043752145.1. Taxonomy (GTDB): domain Bacteria; phylum Bacteroidota; class Bacteroidia; order Flavobacteriales_D; family UBA2798; genus DASPJQ01. Next base: position 2,719 of record JAYUZA010000480.1, on the reverse strand, counting down.
GGCGATCAAAAAAGAGATCAAGGAAACCCTTGCGCGTTTAAGTGAGCAGGGAAAAAAATCGGTTTCATCAAAATTCAGAAGAGAAAAACGTCAAAATATTTCGGCTAAACGTGAAGAGGATCTTGCACGTGAGGAAGAAGAAAAGAAAGTATTAAAGCTTACCGAATTCGTTACCGTTTCGGATCTTGCAAAAATGATGGACCTTGGCGTAAACCAGGTTATTGGTGCATGTATGAGTTTGGGAATTTTTGCTTCCATCAATCAACGTATCGATGCTGAAACAATTACACTGATCGCTGAAGAATTCGGATATACAGTTGAATTCGTTACGGCCGATATTCAGGAAACCATTGACGAAAATGATGTTGATGATCCTGAAGATCTGATTACACGTCCGCCAATTGTTACTGTAATGGGTCACGTTGACCACGGTAAAACATCGTTACTGGATTATATACGTAAAGCAAATGTTATTGCAGGCGAAAGTGGTGGAATTACGCAGCACATTGGTGCATACTCTGTAAAATTAGACAGCGGACGAAAAATTACATTCCTTGATACACCGGGTCACGAAGCGTTTACAGCCATGCGTGCACGTGGTGCAAAAGTAACCGATATTGCAATTATTGTAATAGCGGCTGATGATAGCGTAAAACCTCAAACGGTTGAAGCAATCAATCATGCAAAAGCAGCAAATGTTCCAATGATATTTGCATTCAATAAAATTGATAAGCCCGATGCAAAACCCGATAAAATTCGTGAAGACCTTTCAGGAATGGATATTTTAGTGGAAGAGTGGGGTGGTAAATTCCAAACACAGGAAATTTCAGCGAAAAAAGGATTGAACATTAAGGAACTTTTAGAAAAAGTTTGTCTTGAAGCCGACTTAATGGATCTTAAAGCAAATCCCGATAAAAAAGCAGTAGGTACAGTTGTTGAAGCCATGTTGGATAAAGGACGTGGTTATGTAGCGACCATACTTGTATCGGCAGGAACCTTGCGTAAAGGTGATGTGCTTTTATCAGGTTGTCATTACGGAAGAGTAAAAGCCATGTTCAATGAGCGTGGTCAGGAAATTACCGAAGCGGGTCCATCAACACCGGTTTCTATTTTAGGATTGCAGGGTGCACCAAATGCAGGTGATGGATTTAATGTGATGGAAGAAGAACGTGAAGCAAAAGAAATTGCCACCAAGCGTTTACAATTGTTGCGCGAGCAAGGTATGCGTACCCATAAGCACATAACGTTAGATGAGATCGGAAGACGTTTAGCTATTGGAGACTTCAAGGAATTGAACTTGATCGTGAAAGGTGACGTGGATGGTTCGGTTGAAGCATTAAGCGATTCATTGCAAAAATTATCGACCGATAAAGTGGCCATTAAAATTGTACACAAAGGTGTTGGAGCCATTACCGAAAGTGATGTGTTGTTGGCATCGGCATCTAACGCCATCATCGTTGGGTTCCAGGTTCGTCCTTCGGTTAGTGCACGCAAACTGGCAGAGGTTGAAGAAATTGATATTCGATTATATTCTATTATCTATAAAGCCATTGACGAGATCAAAGATGCCATGGCAGGGTTATTATCGTTTGAGAAGCAGGAAAAAATATTGGGTGTTGCCGAAATTCGCGCCATATTCAAAATTTCAAAAACAGGAAATATTGCCGGTTGTTATGTTCAGGACGGAAAAATTCAACGCAACGCATTTGTTCGTTTGATACGCGATGGCATTGTTTTACACTCGGGTAAATTAGCTACGTTAAAAGTGATAAAAGACGATGTAAAAGAAGTTACTGCGGGACATGAGTGTGGTATGAACATCGATAAATTCAACGACATCAGAGAAGGCGATCTAATCGAGTGTTTTGATGAAGTAGAAGTAAAACAAACCTTATAAACAACAAACGATAAACAATAAACGATAAACACTATTTTACATGATAGATAAAGTAAAAAATATATTGGTAGATCCAAAAGGTGAATTCGCAAAGGTTGAGAAGGAAGAAGCCCCGGCAATGGTGGCAAGCTTTACAACGTATGCAATGATTCTTTTTTTAATTCCGGCAGTGTTTACAATCATTGGATGGGGGCTGATCGGGTATAACTTTGGTTTTATATCAATCAAAAGCTGGGAATTAGGAATTAAGCTTGGGATTACTTTATTTGTTGCCTGTTCAGCTGCATTTTTTGCCGCTACTTATTTAATTGATGCGTTAGCACCGAGTTTTAAATCAACAAAAAATTTAAACCGTTCGGCACAATTGGTCGCTTTGGCAATAACACCTGCAGCAGTTGCCGGTGTATTTTGTTTGTTTCCAAGTTTGGCAGTGCTAATGGTATTGGGTGCTATATACAGCGGCTATATATTTTACCTGGGATTACCTAGTTTAATGAAAACCCCTATTGATCAGGCGCCTATTTATGCTATTGTTGCTACTTTGATCGTGCTTGTAACGGCTTACCTTGTATCTTATATTTTGGGCCAAATTCTGGCAGGTTCGGGAATGGATGCAAGTTTGCGTTTTTAAGCCAATCTTTTCACGTCCATCTTATTGCGCATATGAGCAGGTAGTTATTCCTTGTTTCTAAATCTGAACAGCAACCTTTATAGTTTATGCCGTCTTTAAGTAATGACCAGATTGCTTATAACATTAATTACACTTGTTTTTTTAAACAGCTTTTTTTTGAAAGCGCAAACCGGCTGCCCGTTAGTTACGGC
>JAYUZA010000479.1:0-9515 GCA_043752145.1 Flavobacteriales bacterium | reverse complement strand
AGGGAATTGAAATTTACACAGGTTTGCGCAGAATGGAAAAACCGGTTTGGTTATTGAATTACAATGGCGATCAGCATAATTTAACCAAGCGTCCGAATCAGGTTGATTTAAGCATACGCATGCTTCAATTTTTTAATTGTTATTTAAAAGGCGGACCAACGCCCGAGTGGATGAAGAGCGGATTACCGGCAGTGAATAAAGGGAAGGTTACCGGATATGAGCTAACGAAGTAAGCAAAGGCTGATTCGTAAAAGTGATTAAGAAAAAAAGGGTAAACACATTATTTTTTTATCCTGCTTAAATCAACAACTTCATCCCATTTGGCTTCCCAGCCATCATAATGTACTTTGTATTTGCCATCAATCAGTTCAATTATTTCGGCCGCGTACCATTTTTCTTCCCAAAGAACCTGAACCTTGTCACCAACCTTAAATCCAGTTGTTGTTTTCAGAACAGTCACGGTTTTTTTCGCTGCCTCATATTTTCCCATGTTGACAAAAGTGAGATTCATCCCACTTGTTTTCATCACTAATTTTTTAGAGTCGACTGAAATTATTTCGTATTCAGATCCTTTGAAAGAGATTTTATTATTACCCAGGTCTTTCCACGTTTCGTTTTGGTCAGGAGATGATTTGTCGGGAAAAGTAACTTTTGCTTTTCCTCCGGGTAAGAAACAATTCCACGCTTTAGCTCTATCTAATTTCCACCATGTATTCTGAATCTTTAGGCTCAATTGTCCAAAAGAGGGTTGACAGAAAAAGATAAAAAGCAAAATGAAGATGCTTTTTGATAATCTAAAATTCTTCATGAGGTTAATTTTTATAAAGGTTAAACTTTTTTTTCAAATTAATACTATTCATTGTACTTCAAATAAAGCATTAATTACAAACCTTAATTTGGAATTACTTCTCTCGAAACCACATGATGAAATCATCGTTATTCTTAAACCGCGAAATATCTTTGCTAAAAACTATGAATAAAAGATCAATGGCAGGCACAAGTCCAAGTCCGCCACCAAGGGTTAAGGTATACGCTCCTGCAACGCGGGGTTGGGTTCCAAGGTAAAGGCGGTGCATCCCAAATGGGCCTAAGGTCATGCATAAAAAGGCAGCGATAAGCCTTCTTTTGGGTCTAACTTTATGATTTTCAATTTTAGAACTATCGGGTTGGGCACTAATGCTGTGAATCGACAGTGGTTTAACAAGTTCCCGATTTTCTGTTAAAACAAGCGGTGAAGCCTTACAAGTAATTGAAAAGCAAAGTATTATTAATGTGAAAAGGTTTAAAATCTTATTCATTTTAATTGCAACGTATGCAAGGTAAAAATATTTTGATAAACGAAAATATTTGTATATTTGCCGCCATAATTAGTACTAACCTTAAAATTTAAACAAAATGAAAAAATTCTGGATGATGCTTGCTATTGCAGGTTTATTCGCTACTACGGTAGTATCTTGTGGAGAGAAAAAAGAAGAAGAAACTACTGAAGCTGAGCCAACTGAAGAAGCTCCAGCTGAAGAAGCTACTCCTACTGAAGAAGCTCCGGCTGAAACACCAGTTGATACTGCTGCAACTCCAGCTGAGTAATCAGATTTTTGCTAAGAATTTTCGAAGCATTATAAAAAGAGGGATTCCATTGGGATCCCTTTTTTTATGGCATTATATTTTCATTACTTTTATCAAAAGGAATTCACATGCGCACATTCTCTTATATAATTGAAACGTTGGTACTGGGTTTTATGATAACGGCTGCGATCTTTATATCTAAACAATCAAAGGTTACGGATATGGATCTTAAGGAAAGTGCCGACAGTGCAAAGGTAGAAGGGTTCGACAGATTAAATGATACTGCTTATTTTAACAGCTTTGGTGATTCAACAATAACTGATTCGCTTGTAACCGATACTATTTCAAGGTCAAGATAAAATTTTTCAACGTAAACATTTTTGTTTTATCCGGATTCAAAATTCGCCAGTGATTGGGATAATAATTATTCAAACGGTTTTCTAACATATTGGCTAAACCAACGATCACTCCGTTAAATCGTAAAAAAGTATAACCCCGTTTTTCTACCGATAAATGTAAATTTCCACGACTTAAAAATAAGATGGCTTCGTCATAATTCAGATCAAGTATTAACGATTCATCAATATTCAAACAGCTTGCAAAACCCAATGTTTCGGCCGGAATGAATTTATTGTTCTTTACAGTTCCAAAATCGCGTGCAGCATCGTTAATTTTTAAATGTTTATCAATGTGCGATAATCCTTCCAGTACATTTTCTGAATAAAATTTGAGCATTCCCTTTTCTTCCACCAAAACCGAACGTTGATTGAATTCGATCAGTTCTTTCATCGGGTTGGCAGCATATTTTATTTTGGTCGTTTTATTGCTCCAGTGTTTATCGGCCGAATGATCGGTTTGTTTTTGCACAACGGTAATAAAAAATCCTTCGCTAAGGGTAATGCCCGGAAAAAAACGATAGGCTTTGTTTCCTAAAGTTTCGGTAACCGTAATTTCATCGGGTAATTCCATTTTCAGATCAACCGGCAAACAATTATTTTCGTTTATCAACCAGGTCAAATTATCTTCGTTTTCGCTTGTATTATAAGTACAAGTACTGTAAATTAGAAATCCACCGGGTTTCAATGTCGCAAGAGCAGAAGTAAGGATTTGTTTTTGCTTGTAACAACATTCTTCAATTAATTTGGGCGACCATTGATTTAACGCTTCATCATTTCTGCGCAGCAAGCCTTCGCCACTGCAAGGGGCATCAACCAAAACAAGGTCAAAATAATTGGGTAAATTTTCAAATGCCGTTGGTTGATTGTTGGTCGTAATAATATTTGCGTTTCCCCACTTAATTACATTTTCGTGTAAACTTTTTAAACGTTGAGGTATCATTTCATTGGCAACAATTACACATGATTCCGGTAAAATATCGGCCATCAGGGTTGTTTTTCCACCCGGTGCGGCACAAAGATCCAATACATGTGTTGGCGCATTTTCAAAAGGCAAGGCTTCAACTATCGAGGATAAAAACATGCTTCCTGCTTCCTGTACGTAATATGCACCGGCATGCCAAAGAGGGTCCATGCTAAAGCGCGGTTTTTCTTTTACGTAATACGCATTTTTGCACCAGCTTACTTTTTCAAGATTTAATTCAGTCTGTAGTTTTTTAGAATTGAGCCGTATTGAATATTGAGGTTCGCCTGTCTCAACCGCGTCTAAAAGAATTTTCTTTTTTTCGTCAGAAAGAATATCCGAGGGAATATTGGAAATGATCTTTTGCATACTATTTAACCAATATCCTTTTCTTTATTTTTTTTACAGTGCCGTATTTTTTTAATTTGCCGGTATCAAATGATCTCAATTTTCCCGCAATGCAAATAACGGTCGGTTTCGACTGAATTGATCTTTCGTAAAAATCAATTATATCTTCAAAATTAAGCTTATCGTATCGGGATAAGTGAAATTTTGAGGGGTCCTCGGTATATCCTTTCCGTTTCCATGATTCAATGGTACTCATCATGCTTCTGAAGGAAGGTCGTGATGAGGCACTCATTTCTTTCAAAGATGATATGATCGTGTTAAAACGTTCAGGGTGTTTGGGCATATTATTTACAAGGTTGTATAGAACATCAACGCATTCGTTTGTTTTATCGTTTTGTGTTCCCGCGTAAGCCGTAAACAAACATTTTACTCCCGGCACAGCAGGACTCATATAACTGGCCGAAGTGGCGTAGGCAAGGGATCTGAATTCACGAATTTCCTGGAACATCAAACTCGACATATCGCCACCAAAATATTTGTTGAATGCATTCGCTACTGGAGCATTATTAATTACATAAGGATCGCCCACTTTTATTAATTCAATTTGACTTTGTCTTGCTTTTCGTGCATTTACCAAATAAACGACCGAAGCATCGTGCTCCTTTTTCTCAGGTAAATACAAAGGTTTTGCCGGTTTTCGTTCGGTATTGAATCCACAGGAATTAAGTGCGGTAACGAGTTCAGCATTTGAAATATTTCCGGTGTACATTACTTTAAGCGATGAAGCCCAAACTTCCTTTACAGCATTCAGGATCTGTTTTGTTCCACCTTTTTTCATTTCTTTAAAACTCATTTTATCAATGTAACCCGATCGTTCTCCATAAATGGCGTAGGCACTTAGTGCGTCTGACCAATAATCGACCGATCGGTTGTTGAGTAATTTATCGGTACGTATTTCCCGTTTTATTTTACTCAATGCTTTTGGGTCGTTGCGTGTTTCGGTCATTATTTCTTTCATCAAACCAAGTACAGCGGTTAAATTGTCCTCGGGGAAACTAAGTTTAATGGTCATTTGGTGGTTGGCGGTTTCAACAATAAATGTACAACCTAACGCATATAATTTTTGATTGAATTCGTTCACATTTGTTTTTGTAGTTCCGCACAACAATAAATAATTGTCCACGTATTCCAACACGGGTAAATAATGTTTGCCTGTACCGAACGAAAGGTTCATGGTAACAATTTTATTAAACGGATTTCTGTTACGTAATATGTAAAAATTGGCATTTATATTAACCGAATCAACTTCGGTTTTGAGATCAATGAATGTAGGTGTTGTTTTTTTGGCATTTATTTTTTCCCATTCCACAAAGTATTCCGACTTCACTTCATTTTTTGGAACAACGGGTTTAAAAGGGGGTTTGCTTAATTTATCTTTTTTGATAAATCCCATGCGCGAATACATGGCGAGCACATTAGTTCCAAAATACTTTTGTGCCACGCGTTGAATATCGGCTTTGGTTACATTTTTTATTTTTTCAATCCCGCTAAAGTATTCTGAAGGACTTACACCTTTTATATAGGCATTAATTAAATTGGTTGCCGCGGCAGAATTTGATTCGTATGAGAGTTGAAATTGCTTCAGGCGGTTTGTTTTTACAGCAGTTAATTCTTCATCTGTAAAATTTCCGTTTTTAATATTCTCTACACATTTCAGCACCATTTTTTCGGCTTTGCGCATAGCTTGAAAAGGAATTTTTGGAACAAAATACAAAAACGCGGCACCACCATCGTTATACGGCATATACTCAAGGCCGGCCATCAATAGTTTATTGTCATTGATAATTTTGTCAATGCTTCCCGATGAGGAACTGTTTGATAATAAACTTGAAATGACTTCCAGTACAGGCATATCCGGATCTGTATTCTTGGGTAAGCGATAACCAATTACACCGGCTTTAACTGGTGTTCTTCGTATACGAATAACTTCTTTTCCTTTGAATTCTTTTTCTTCAAATAGCGGAAATGTCGGAACTTCTTTTTGTTTTAAGGAACCGAATTTTTTTTCAGCCAGAGCAAAAACTTCTGTATGATCAACATCGCCTGAAAGTACCAATGCCATATTATTGGGAACATAATATGTTTCAAAATATTTGTACATGGTGCTTAACGATGGATTTTTTAAATGTGCGGTTTCACCAATGGTGGTTTGTTGGCCGTATGGATGCTTTTTAAAAAAATGTTTTAAATAAAATTCAAAAATGGGTGTGCCCATATCATCCATTTTCCTGTTCTTTTCTTCGTAAACCGTTTCCAGTTCCGACTGAAAAAGTCTGAATACAGGATTTTGAAAACGGTGACTGTAAATGGCCATCCATTTCTCGAGTTGATTGGAAGGAAAAGCGTTATGATACACGGTTGATTCAACTGTTGTATAGGCATTCACATTTGTTCCGCCAATTTCGGCAAGCATTTTATCTACCTCGTTGGGAATGGCAAATGCTCCGGCTTTAATCGAAAGTTCATTAATTTTTAATTGAATTTTGAGGCGATTTGCCTCTTCAAGGGTGTTCCCTAATTTACCGTAATAAAAAGTAATGCTGTCGAGCCATATTTTTTCTTCAGTATAATTGGTGGTACCCATAGTTGTTGTGCCCTTAAACAACATATGCTCTAAATAATGAGCCATACCTGTGGCATCATGCGGGTCGTTCTTGCTTCCGGCACGAACGGCAATTGCGCCAAATACCTGCGGCTGGTCGTGATTTTCCATCACGTAAATGGTAAATCCGTTGGATAGTTTTTTTTCAAATACCGGTTGCTGGGTATAACCCAAAAAGGATGCAAAGATCAAATATATTGGCAGGAGGCGTAACACAAATCAAATCTAAGCATTTGCTGCCATCAATAAGCTTAACAAGTGTTAATCCGGGTAAGATTTATACGTTCTGCCTGCGGTTATTTCGGGATTGCCTCGAAATTCCCGTCACGCTTGCCTAATAACAATTAACTATTCTCTATTAACTTTTTTCTATCTTTACACCCATGATCACAACCGAACAATATTCGAAACTAGTTGAGCGCCTTGAGGCGTTGAGGGGGTATCTTTGACATTGATACCAAGTTAATAGAGATTCAAAATGAAGAAATAAAAACCCAGGACCCCGATTTTTGGAATGATCCAAAAAAGGCCGAGGTTATTCTAAAACTTATTCGCGAAAAAAAATACTGGACCCAAGGCTATGTTCAGGCCCGAAAGGAAATGGACGATTTGCAGGTAACCCTTGAATTTTTTAAAGAAGGTGGTGCTACCGAAGCGGAGGTTGATAGTCAATGTGCCATTGCTTTGGAAAAAGTAGAAGAGCTTGAATTCAAAAACATGCTTAGCGCGCCCGAAGACATTAATAGTGGCGTTTTACAAATTACATCGGGTGCCGGTGGAACCGAGAGTTGCGATTGGGCGCAAATGCTCATGCGTATGTACATGATGTACGGACAAAAAAAAGGATTTAAAATTTCGGAACTGGATTCGCAACAGGGCGATGTAGCCGGAATTAAAACGGTTACACTTCAGTTTGAAGGCGATTTTGCTTATGGATATTTAAAAGGGGAGAATGGTGTGCATCGTTTGGTGCGTATTTCACCTTTTGATGCAAATGCCAAGCGCCATACAAGTTTTTGCAGTGTATATGTTTATCCGTTGGTTGATGATAGTATAAATATTGATATTAATCCTGGTGATATTTCGGTACAAACTTCGCGAAGTGGTGGAGCAGGCGGACAAAATGTAAATAAAGTTGAAACAAAAGTGCAATTAACTCATCATCCTTCGGGCATTGTTATTGTTTGTCAAATTGACCGTTCGCAGCAGGGAAATCGTGAGCGCGCCATGCAAATGTTGCGTTCGCAATTGTACGAATTGGAAATACGAAAACGCAACGAGGCACGCGCTATAACAGAGGCCGGAAAGAAAAAAATAGAGTGGGGTTCACAAATACGGAATTATGTTTTGCATCCGTATAAACTGGTAAAAGATGTGCGAACCGATCATGAAACATCAAACGCGCAGGCGGTGTTGGATGGCGACCTGGATGCGTTTATAAAAGCGTATTTAATGGAGTATGGAGGAGTTTAATTAATCAATAACCTCCAATTTCGCAAAGCGTAACAACAATTGTTTTTGGCCCTCAGTTGGGAAAAATATAGTTGCTTTTGTATTGGGTGCCGCACCTTCAATGGCAATAACTTTTCCTTTACCAAATTTTTCGTGCATTACGTTTTGACCAACGCTTAACAAACCTTCGGGAGTTCCGCCACCCGAACTAACAGAAGGGGTTGCAACACTAAGTTTGGTTAAATTTTTTGGGTCCGGTGCTCTTGCTCTTTCGGGTGTAAATCCTTTTTTGGGTTGTGTACCAAATTGTTTTTTAAACGGAATTTTTTGAAATCCTCCGCCAAATTCAAGATCTTCAAAAGCGGGTTGTTTCATTGGTGGAGCAAGTGACGGATCAATACAATTCTGGTCAATTTCAGCAATAAAACGACTTGGTTCGCAATGGGTGAAGTTACCCCAACGAAATCGGCTAAGTGCATAAGAAATTGTCAACCGTTTCTCGGCACGTGTTACTGCAACATAAAACAATCTTCGTTCTTCTTCCAGATCGGCATCACTCCCGATAGACATTTGTGAGGGAAATAAATTCTCTTCCATTCCTACAATGTAAACGTAAGGGAATTCTAGTCCTTTGGCTTGATGAACTGTCATCAAAGAAACCATATCGGTTTGATCTTTATTTTTCTCATCAGCGTCTGTTAAAAGAGCGATGTTAATTAGGTAATCAGAAATAGTTCGAACTTCGTCTTCACCAGCCTCCTCTGTAAATTCTTTTATACCATTGAGCAATTCCTGAATATTTTCGTACCTACTTACTCCTTCGGGACTTTTATCGTCATACAATTCTTTTAACAGGTAAGTTGATGTTGCAATATGACTAACCAGATCGAAAGCGCTCATCTTTTCCATTTCAACTCTGAAACTTTTGATCATGTTGGCAAAATCCAGAACTTTGTTTTGGGCTCCGCTATTTAATTTTACACCATATTTTTGAGGTTCTTCAATTATTTGCCATATTCCATTTTTGTTTTCAGCAGCTGCAACAATCAAGGCATCAACAGTTGCATCGCCAATTCCACGTTTCGGGTAATTGATTATTCGCTTTAAAGCTTCTTCGTCATTTGGATTCGCGGTTAATCTCACGTAGGCTAATAAATCCTTAATCTCTTTGCGCTGGAAAAATGAAAGACCGCCAAAGATTTTATATGAAATATTTAACTTTCGAAGGGCTTCTTCAAATGATCGAGATTGGGCGTTTGTTCTATAAAGTATTCCAAAATGTTTATTACGCGCTTGGTTTTGTAGCTTGGTGTCTAAAATCGATTCGGCTGTCATCTCGCCCTCTTCTCTATCCTTAGGTGCAATTACGATTTTGATTAATTCACCTTCAGCATTATCGGTCCACACCTTTTTTTCAAGTTGTTCCGAGTTTTTAGAAATAATGCTATTGGCGGCATTTACAATTACTTTTGTAGAACGGTAGTTTTGCTCGAGTTTGAAAGTTTTTACATCGGGATAATCTTTTTTATAATTCAAAATATTTTGAATATCGGCTCCCCTGAAACCGTAAATACTTTGCGCATCATCGCCTACCACACAAATATTCTCATTGAGCGCAGCCAGTTTTTTAATAATTAAATACTGTGAATAATTTGTGTCTTGATACTCATCAACCAAAATGTAGTGAAAGAGATGCTGATATTTATATAACGTGGCGGGATGATCTCGAAGAAGAACGTTGGTTTTAAAAAGCAGATCGTCAAAATCCATTGCACCGGCCCTAAAACATCGCAAATCGTATTCTGAATATATTTCTGATAATCGTGGTTTTCCGCTCATACGGTCTTCTGCAATTAAGTCTGTATCCTGAGCATATTTTTTAGAAGAGATTAAGCTGTTTTTTGCAGAAGAAATTCGATTATAGACGAGACCCGGTTTATAAATTTTATCATCGAGATTCAATCCTTTTAGAATATCCTTTATTGCATTTTTACTATCGGCCGTATCGTAAATGGTAAAATTATTGGGGTAACCTATTTTCTCGGCTTCAATGCGTAATATCTTGGCAAAAACCGAGTGAAAAGTTCCCATCCAAAGGCTTTGAGCCTTTCCCGGACCCACAACTTTC
>JAYUZA010000478.1:0-3828 GCA_043752145.1 Flavobacteriales bacterium | reverse complement strand
TTTTGAATTATCCAATCAGGCACTGGCAGCTTCACGCGAATTAAATTATGAAAAAGGAATTACACATGCGCTTGCATCGCTTGGTGCAAGCAATGTTTGGTTGAGTAATTACGATGAAGCATTAACGCATTTGTTTGAATCAAGAAGTCAATTACGGGATGCGGGAAATAAATTAATGGAAGCGCAGGTCGTTTACCAGATATTTTGTGCTTTTTATTTTTTAAATGATCTTGACAAAGCCCTGGAATATGCCCAGGAAATTTTAGTGCTTGCCGATATCAATAACGACCTAAGCGCCAAAGCAAATGCATACAACGGTATAGGAACTATTTTTTACACCCTTGGCAACAGTAAAAAAGCCATTGAAAATTTATCGTTAGGACTTGAAATTGCTTCCAACCACGAAGACAAACATTTACTTGCGCGAATTCTGGATGGATTAGGGAGTTCATACTTCATTGAGAAAAATTACGATAAAGCTATTGAATATAAAGAGCGCAGTTTAGAAGCAGCACGCTCATCGGGAATAAAAAATGTGGAAAGCTTTGCCCTTAACGGACTTGCATTAATTTATAAAGACAAGGGTGATCTGCACACCGCTCATGATTATTTTAAAAGCAGTTTAGCCGTTAGAAAAGAAATTGAATTTAAAACCGGTATTGCTGAAACGCTTTCCCATTTAGGTAATTTATATCTGGAACTAAAACAACCGGCTTTGGCTCTGGAGTCTTTGAACGGATCATTATTAGTGGTAAATGAAATTGATTCAAAAGAGTATCGTTATAAAGTACATGAATCACTTTCTAAATATTACGAGTCGCAAAAGGATCTGGAGAATTTCAAAAAACATTTTCTTTTATTTTTCAGTTCAAAGGAAGAATATACCAATGAACAGCATCGCCAAAAGCTAAAAAGCACCGAGATGCAAATGCGCATGACGCAAATGGAAAAGGAAAAAGAATCGCTTGAACTTAAACACAAGGAACTTGAAGCCTACTCACACGATCTGGAACTTTTAAGTAATCTTGGGAAAAAAATTACTTCTCTTTTAACCATCGAATCCATTAATACTACTGTCTACGAAATTCTTACCACCATTATGGACGTTCATGGGTTTGGTATTGGCGTTTTATCAGCCGAAACAAATTCCATTGTATTTCCCGGATATATGGAAGACGGACAGGTGGAAGGTGAGTCACATGACGATTTGAACGATGAAAATCGTTTATCTGCCGTTTGTTTCAATCAGGACAAGGAAATACTTATCCGTGATTTTGATATTGACTACAGCAAGCATATTAAAAAACGGGCAAAACCCTCAATGGGAAAAGCCGTTACTTCTATTATTTATCTGCCGCTTAAAATGGAGGATAAAAAGATCGGGGTAATGACAGTGCAAAGTTTTAATAAGAGTGCCTATAGCGATTATCATGTAAATTTAATTCGCAACCTTGGTATTTACTGCTCTATTGCTATTGAAAATGCCAAGCTATACGAAACACTTGAAGATAAAATTGTTGAGCGCACTACAGAAGTTACAAAACAAAAGGAACAATTACTTAAATCATATCAGACAACACATCTCCTTAGTGAAATTGGTCAGCAATTAACTTCGTCAACCAATTTTGAGAATATTTTTCATATGTTGTACAGCAACGTAGAAAAATTGATGGATGCAGGGAGTTTTGGCGTTAGGCTTTACAAACCGGAACGCAACGAAATTGAATATCGCTTTGAAATTGAACATGGCAAAGTTGAAACGGAGATTGGCTCAGTATCGATGGATAATGACAATAATTATTCGGTTTGGTGTGTGAAGAATAAAGAAGTCATTTTCATTAACGATAATATTGCCGAACATAAAAAATATGTGAAGCAAATTCATGTTGTATCGGGTGATATGCCGCATTCACTGATTTTTTACCCTTTAATGGTCGCAGAAAGAATTATTGGTGTAATTACGGTACAAAGTTTTGAACGCAATGCGTATAAACCGCACCATGTAGATATTTTAAAAACACTTGGTTCATATACTGCCATTGCACTTGAAAATGCCAATTTAATTGAGAATCTCGAGGAACGCGTTAACGAACGAACAACCGAGTTGGTAAAGCAAAAAGAGGAAATTGAAAAAACGTATACAAATACTAAACTTTTAAGCGAGCTTGGAAAAGATATTACTGCTCAGCTCTCTATTGAAAAAATTAATGAGGTTGTTTACGAAAAAGTGAATAAGCTTATGAATGCCGAAGGTTTTGGCATCGGTATTTATAACGAAAAAGAAAACACCATTGCTTTTCCCGGTTATATTGAAAGTGGAAAAAGATTAGACGGCAGTATTTTTAAATTAACCGAAACCAATCGTCTCTCGGTTGTGGCCTTTAATTCGGGCGATGAGATCCTTATTAATGATTTTGATGCAGAACACAGTAAATATATCAAAAAGAATTTAGCACCTAAAGTCGGTAAGTCGGTAAGCTCACTAATTTACCTTCCGGTTCATGCAAAAAATAAAAAAATAGGTGTAATAACCGTTCAAAGTTTTGAAAATAATTCATACACCGATTATCATTTCAATATTTTAAAATCACTTGCTGTATATGTAGGCATCGCGCTTGATAATGCGGGTTTGTATGAGCATATGGAGGAAAAAGTTGAAGAGCGTACAGCGGAAATTGATAAGGCGTATCAGGACACGAAACTTTTAGGTCAAATTTCAAAAGATATTTCATCGTCACTTTCGGTTGAGACAATTATTGAAAAAGTTTATTCCAATATTAATACCCTTATGGATGCTACTGCCTTTGGTATCGGTATCTATCATCCCGAGACCGAAAGGATCTTAATGCCGGGCTTTATAGAAAACGGTGTTAGAATGGAGGATTTTTCTTACAATGTTAATGATGATCGTTTGGCTCCATGGTGCTTTAGAAATCAAAAAGAAATTATCATCAGTAATTACGCCAGGGAGTACAAACATTATATTAAAGGCATTCAAACACCGGTATCGGGCCAGGACTCAACATCCATCGTTTATTTACCCCTTTTCCTGAAAGACAAGATCACAGGAGTAATAACGGTTCAAAGTTTTGAAGAAAATGTTTATACCGAATATCACATTGATATTTTGCGAAGTCTTGCCACATCAATTGCAAGTGCTCTTGAAAATGCCCGTCTTTACGAGAGTATGGAAGAAAAAGTACGAGAGCGTACACATGAGGTTGTAAAGCAAAAGGAACAAATTGAAAAAACATTTGCGAATACTAAGCTAATTAGCGAAATAGGAAAAGAGATTTCAGCAACACTTTCGGTAGAAAAGATCATTTCCAAAGTTTATGAGAACGTAAACTCTTTGATGGATGCTACAATTTTCGGCATTGGCTTACATCGTCCTGAAAGCAAAGATCTGCTTTTTGAAGGTGTAATGGAAAAGGGTGAAGAACTTCCCTTATACCATTACAAACTGGAAGAAGAAAAAATTGCAACCCGATGCTTCATTAAAAATGAAGAAATAATAATTAACGATTGGGCGAAAGAATATAAAAAATATGTTGCCAAAGATTATGATGCCGCACAGGGTCATATGCCTGAATCGATGATATACATGCCAATTATTTCAAAAAATAAATTGATCGGTGTAATGACCGTTCAGAGCTTTGAAAAAAATGCATACAGCTCTTATCATACAGATATTATGCGGAGCCTTGCCGTTTATATTGGCAGCGCGATCGAAAATGCAAATCTTTATCAGGGAATGGAAGAGCGTGTAATAGAACGTACACAGGAAATTGAGAAAGCATATCAGGATACAAAATTACTAGGACAAAT
>JAYUZA010000477.1:0-9613 GCA_043752145.1 Flavobacteriales bacterium | reverse complement strand
CATGCCGACCACGCAGGTTAAAATATTGGATTAAATGTAAACAGCCCACGCAAAAAGTCGAGGAGTTGCATTATACGAAAATAAAAAGTAATTATTTCTCTTCCAAATAAAACTACATATTGTAGTTAGACTTTTTTATCATCAGCGTTATCTTTAACTTGGGCAGAACCGGATTCACACATACCGTTAAAAATATAAAATTCAATTAGGCATTACACGGATGCGCGCTGGTTTCAATAACTGAGTTAACAAGTTACTCAACCGAACGCACGCAACGTATTGGCTGGCCGTTATACTTTTTCATCGGAAAGGTACAGCCAGCTTCTCCTGAACGCTTATTAATTAGAAAATATGTAATTAGTGTATCGCCTTTTGCACTAGGGCCCCATGTTGAGGTCCATAACTCTGTTTTACGAAACATAGGTAATCCCTTAATGTACCTATTATCGTCAGCCCAATAACTTCCATTGGTTTTGAATTTTAAACCAAAGCTATCTGTTTTTAATGACTCATAAATAATTTTTTTATCGGTTGAACCACTCACAAATTGCATCATTTCTTGATATTCTGCTTTACTAGGCAAGTGCCATCCCTTGGGCGCAACCGATTTTGCAGTTTGCCAATCATATAAGTATCCTTCTTTCTCAGCTTTTTTCCAATTCTTTTTATAAGCATAGCATCCTTGCCAAGTCCTGTAACGCAGGTTCTCGGCCATCCATATTTGCTTTCCAACACGTACCCATGAGTATTTTTTTTTATCGCGTTCGTCTGTAAAAAATCCGTGATCGCCTTTAAATGTCGTATCGGTTTGAGGCCGCGCAATAACGGCATTTCTTTTACTCCCCTTAAAACTAAAGTTAAAGCATACAGCTATTACTATAATAAAAACATAAAAAAATGACAAGCTTTTTTTTAGATGGTCTTCGTAAAGAGTTCTTTTTGCGTTTTTAGTACGTACTTTCATATTTCGTTATTAATTTTTCGTTGATGGTTTTCTTTTAGCCTTCGTTCAAACAGCCAGAGCCTTCTCCTCGTACTGTACCCTCAAATTCTCGAACTCGGTAATAATTTCGCTACGCATCTGCAATAATTTTGTCACGAGGGAATTGTTCTTATAAAACAAGGTGAACATTTTCCAACGCTTCATAGTCTTGATAAAATATACGTTGTATTTGAAGGCAAACAGACCCGCTACCGGAATTGCAAATACTAAAATACAATTGAGCCAGAACGAATGGAATAAAGCATTTGCTAATACAACAAAACCCGCTATGTTCAATAAAAACACAAACATTCCCAAGGCCATTGCAATGGCAACACGGTACTCAAGGTACGGTGAAATTTTACGGGTCGTGAAAATGGTAAATACGTATGGAATATAATTCGTGCATAATCCCACTAAGAACACAGGGAAAGTCAACACAAAATAAAGCATGCTCAAAAATGTTCCCTTTACAACATTTTTACCGGAAATAATTCCTCTTAAATGATTATCGCTCATACCAATTTTATCCAGCTCAACATAATAAGCATCAACTTTCTCTTTTATAAAATGTAATTTCCATGGAGCATTTGTTTTAAAATATTTCAAATAATCGCAAATAGCCTTCGTAACTCTAAAATCGTGAACTTTATTTTTCTTGGACGCACCAATTTCATCCAATACCTGCGTTTTGTACACTTCCTCTACTCTTTTAACCAAAACATCACTTTCCTCCTCTTGCAACGACACTGTTAATGCTTCAAGTCCTTCTTTAATTTGATTCGATAATTTTTTCACAGTTTTAATAGGATCGGCCGAGTATTGCTCCTTATATGCATTTACCGAAATAGGTTGACCAATGTTAACCAAAACATTTGATTGAAATTTTCCATTGTTAGAATAATTTAATCCGATGCAAATAATTTTTACATCTAAATTAAAATCGTTAAGTGCTTCGGCACCCAAGGCAATACGCGCTGTGCCTGATTTAACGTCCTTGATCTTTCGTTCGGGCAGACTTATTCCCTCAGGAAAGATCAATAAATTACCTCTTTCGCCCAAATGTTTAAAACAGGTCGCGAACATTTCTCCGTTTTTTTCAACTTGCGTTGGATCGTCATGCTTGCGATAAACAGGTATCATGTTTAATTTTGGAAAGAACCATTTACCAAAACGCGATTTAAATACAGTTGACTTGGCGATAAAATGAATTTTTGTTTTTAAGGTCACTGCTATAATTGCAGGATCCATAAATGTAGCGGGATGGTTGGATACAAAAATAAAAGGACCTTCTTTTGGAATATTTTTTAAACCATTTACCTGATAATTTCTGAAAAATAACCGTATAGTTAATTTAAGAAGCGGTTTTAGTAGTGTGTACAACATAGTGCTATAATTTGATGAAGTAAATGTAGGTTGGCTACTTCAGACTATCAATTAGGGGTATAAAATACTGATACTATATTATCGTACATATTTAATACAATTATATGATTTTCAATTATATATAATACTAAATAATGATGATGATTTGATGTGTTCTGTAGTGCGGTGTGGGATTGGACAGGGGCGTGGGGAGAAGTTACTGCCTACGGAGGAAGATGGGAGTGGGTGCGTGATGCGATCTGCAAAAATCATATAGATCTGCGTTATCAGCGTTCCCCTTAATTACTCATATCTCAAAGCCTCAACCGGATTCAGTTTCGAAGCCTTACGTGCAGGATAAAATCCAAAGAAAATTCCAATACTGGTACTGCAAATAAATGCCATGAGAATTGCATTCATGGTTATAGCGATTGGCCATCCCATGATGGAAGCAAAAAATGCCGAGATCAATGTTCCCAATAAAACTCCGATTGCACCACCGGTTAAACACAAAATGACGGATTCAACCAAAAACTGCATCATCACATCTCTGCGCTTTGCCCCAACTGCTAAACGAATACCAATTTCTCTTGTACGTTCGGTTACCGAAACCAACATAATGTTCATGATACCAATTCCGCCAACGATCAATGAAATAAAAGCAATACTCGCTAACAAGGTTGTTAATACTCCTGTAATGGTCTCAAAAATTCCGGCCAATTCCTTTTGTGTACGAATTACAAATTGCAATTCATCGTTCTTAATGCGATGTTGTTTCTTAATTAAAATACGTTCCACTTCCTCGGTACAAGGGGTAATGGAATTTTCATCAATCGATGATAACAAAATTTGCTGCGCATATTCGACCGACAAGATCCTTCGTTGCAAGGTTAGAAAAGGAATGATGACAATATCGTCACGGTCAACACCAAACATTCCCGGGCCTTTTGAACGGATCATTCCAATAACTTTAAACGGCAATTTATCAATACGCACACTTTTTCCAGTAGGATTTACACCAACACCAAATAAATTTTCGGAAACCGATTG
The DNA here is from genome assembly GCA_043752145.1 of Flavobacteriales bacterium. Lineage (GTDB taxonomy): Bacteria > Bacteroidota > Bacteroidia > Flavobacteriales_D > UBA2798 > DASPJQ01. The sequence goes on along the minus strand of JAYUZA010000477.1, from coordinate 6,216 downwards.
TCCAATAACACAAACCTTGTAAGAACTTTTTCCCTGATGCTTGTTGAACAAACTTCCATACTGTGCTTCCATATTGGTAATGCGAAAATAATCGGCATTTACACCATACACCTGCGTTCGCCAATTTTTTGTTCCTGCAATTAATTGTACGCGCGATGTCATGAAAGGTGTAACATACTTTGTTAAGCGCGAATATCTGTCAATGGCATCGGCATCAACAGGCCTTAATGCAGTTAACGTTCCGGATTCCTGCCTAACACCACCTTTGGAAGTTGTTCCGTTATTCACAGTAATTACATTTGTACCCAGACCTGCAATTTCGCTTTTAATACTTTGGTCGCTTCCGTTCCCAATTGCCAACATCACAATTACCGAAGCAACACCAATGATAATTCCAAGCATGGTGAGCAAGGTGCGAAGTTTGTTTCGCATTATTGCCACCATGGCGAGTTTTAAAAGATTGGTAAATTTCATTCCAACAAATTTGAAATTTGAAATTTAAACATCCGGTATGAAAAAATAAAATTCATTTTCGTATTTGATAATTCTCCATTCTTACTTCTAACTTCTAAAATCATACTTCAATTAAGCGTGCTCCTTTGGCAGTGCAACTATCATTTCCTTTGCGTTCAATGGTTTTTCAATACCATGGTCTTTAATGATCATTCCATCCTTAAACACAACACTTCTTCTAGTAAATGCTGCTATATCCTGTTCGTGCGTTACCATTACAATTGTGATCCCATTCGCATTCAATTCCTGAAACTGTTCAATTATCTGGTAGCTGGTTAACGTATCCAAATTTCCTGTTGGTTCATCGGCTAAAATAACAACCGGATTGTTCACCAATGCTCTTGCAATGGAAACACGTTGTTGCTGTCCGCCTGACAATTCATTGGGACGATGATTCATCCTATCGGCTAAACCAACTTTTCGCAAAGCTTCAATCGCACGTTCACGTCTTTCACGGGCTCCAACTTTTTTATTGTACAACAAAGGCAATTCAACATTTTCTAAAGCGGTTGTGCGGGCCAATAAATTATACGATTGAAAAATAAAACCAATTTTGGTATTGCGAATGTCGGCCAACTGATCCGGTGACATTTTACTCACATTAATTCCATCAATAAAATAATCTCCGGTGGTTGGTTTATCCAAACATCCCAAAATATTGAGGAGGGTAGATTTTCCTGAACCACTGGAACCCATAATAGAAGTGAATTCACCCGATTGAATTTCCAGATCAATTCCTTTCAATACACGCAAACGGTTTCCTCCATTCATGTATACTTTCTCCAAGTTCTGTATGGAAATTATACTGCTCATTTCTTTTTTCCACGCACATTAGGCACTAAGGGACTCGTCTTTTTTGTAATCACAGTTGATTTTTTCTCAATAGACGTTACCACCTCTGTATTTTCAGGAAGTCCTTTTATCAGTTCATACGTACTTCCATCGGTAATTCCCGTTTCAACTACAATTGCGCGAATTCTGTTTTTTTCTTTCACCCATACTTTTGAACGTGAACCTATTTCATTTTCATCAAATGTAGTGGTATCGCTTATTTCAATTCCCTTCGGCATTTCATCGGGTAATACATAATTAAGCGATGTTGCGGGAATAATTAAAATATTTATCTTCTTTTCAACGATGATGGAAATATTGGCCGTCATTCCCGGAAATAATTTTAACTCCTCGTTTTTTAATTCGATGATGACTGTATAATTCACAACATTTTGCGTTGTTTTAGGCTGCAAACGAATTTGCTGTACTTTACCGGCAAACAATTCATTAGGATATGCATCAACAAAAAATTCAACGGCCTGACCAACTTTTACTTTTCCAATATCGGCTTCATCAATATCGGCTTCTATCAACATGTCTTTAAGGTCCTGTGCTATTGTAAATAACGTTGGTGTTGTGAATGCAGCTGCTACTGTTTGTCCTTTTGAAACATTGCGCGAAACAACAACACCGTTAATAGGCGAAATAACCGAGGCGTATCCCAAATTAACCGAAGCGCGGTTTAATTGAACGCTCATCATCTTTACATTGATCTCGGCATTCTTGTACTCGTATTCGGTTCTTTCCAATTCCTCCTTAGACGCTAATTTCTGATCAAATAAACTTTTGGTACGTTCATATACCAATTTCAACTGTTGAGTTTGCAATTGCGCACGGTCTAAATTCGATTTGGCATCGCTTACGTTCGCATTCAGTGTTTTTGTATCAAGGCGCGCAATCACCTGGCCTGTTTTTACTTTATCGTTAAAATCAACATATAATTCATCTATCACACCCGAAACCTGTGTACCCACATCAACTGTATTCAATGCTTTTAAAGTACCAGTAGCTGTAATTACATCGGTAATTTCTCCTTTGGAAATGGGTTGCGAAAGTACAACAAGCTCTTCACCTTTTGAACCCAGGAATATCTTGTAGAATAAAAATAATCCGACCAAAATACTTAAGACAATTATGATATTTTTTATTTTCATGCGTTTATAATGTTAATGGCTTTCCTGTGTAGTAATCAAGAACGAGCTTTCGAAAAACCAATTCGTATTTTGATTGAATAAAGGATGAATTGGATTGAATTATAGCGTTTTTTTGATTCAACAATTCAAACAAGGTTAAATTTCCGGCATTGTAATAGGTCTCCAGATTTTTTAAAATGAATTGTTGGAGCTCCACTATCTCATTATGCTTTTGCATTTTCACCTTACATACTTCGTACACATTCATAGCGGTTTCAATGTCTTTTCGCAACCCCAACAATGTGTTTTCGGTTTCGGTCTTTGACCGTTCAAGACTTATACGTGCAATTTGAACAGCTGTTTTATTGCTTCGGTTCGAAAATATAGGAACCCGTAAATTAAGTCCTACGAACTGAGAAAAATTATCGCCAATTTGATTAATGAAAGGATAATTGTTTTGATTTACGGTGGTTTGTAAAACCGGACCGTATACAACTTCACTCGGAGTTGAATATAAATATCCTATTGGTTGGAATGCATACGAAGAAACAAATGAATTGTCTTTTCTTGCGCTTGAATAGCCTGTTGACAAACTTCCTGTCAAGGTAAGTGAAGGATAATATCCCGCTTTACTAACCGCAATTCCTTTATCGTAATACATTTCATTGGCCTTTGCGAATTTTACCGATGCCATGTTTTTTTCAGCCTCAGTAACAACAGTCTCAAATGAAAAATCATTCAAGTTCTTAAGTACAGGTTCTACATCAGGAGCTGTTATATTAAAATCGCCTTCCTTAAACGCTGCCGCGTACTTTAATGAGATCAAAGCGTTTTTTTGAGCTGAAAGCAGATCGGTCTTCCGAATATCTTCATTCAATGCCTGCGCTTTTAGCTGCATTATTTTATTTTCGTTCGACTTACCGGCATTAAACAATTTTTCCTCGCGAATTAATTGTCTGTTTGTTTGCATCATTTGCGAATCCAGAGCAATTACCTGCTCCCTAAATAACAAAACCTGCAAATACTGATTAGCGATTGAAAGTGCGAGATCATTTTTTATTTTAAATACGTTTTCCTTGTTCGCTTCTATTAACAACGTTGTTTGTTCACGCGAACGTACAAATTTGAATCCTTGAAAAAGTGTAACGTTTGCGTTCAAACTTAAATTATTGCTAAAAATGGTTTCGGTCGTAAATTGATACGTGTATGGATCAATTGAACGACCGGTATTCATGTTTTGTGAGGCATTGAACGCCAGGGAAGGTTGTGCCGATGCTTTTAGTTGTTCCAATTGCTCAACCGTTATGGTATTACCTTGCTCCAGTAATTTTATTTGCGGATGGTTGGCATAAGCATGCTCGATGCATTGCGCAAGTGAATATGAACCCGACTGGGCAGGGGTCGATTCAGCGATCAAAACAAATACCAGAACACTTATAACCTTCATATATCGAAATTACCCTCTCAATTAGTAGTGCCAAAATTAAATACAAACTCGGTTATTACCACAGTTAAACGGTAAATACGGGCAAAATTCCCCGTGAGGAGTCCTTAAGTATCGGTCATTGCAGAACCCATATATGAAATATTCATGCTCAACTAGCACAAAAACACATGAATATTTCATATGACATTAAAAAGACAAATTATATACATATGAAAAACCTGCTGTTAAAAAAAATAGGCCTCCTTGTTTAATCATCATGCTCCTGTATTTACATTTATATTAATGGCACGATTCACTCCAAAATGGCGATGGTTAAAAAACAAATTTGTTTTTACACTTGCGCTTTTCGTCATGTGGATGACATTCATCGACAACAACGACTTTTTCAGACATTATGGTTTATTAAAACGCCTGCGTACTGTTAAGACCGAATTAAAGGCAAAACAAGATTTAATTGACGACACCAAAAGACAACTTAAAGAATTACGCAACAAAAAAACCCTTGAAAAATTTGCCCGTGAAGAGTATCTATTCAAAAAACCGGGCGAAGAGGTGTTTGTAATCGTTTCAGAACAATCCAATTAGCAATTAAATCGCTAACTCTCATTTGGCCGCTTTTTACTATCTTTGTAGAAAAAATGAATGGCCGTTATTGACGATATACTAAAAGAGTTCTCCACCGTTTCGAAACAAACATGGACCGAGCTTTTTTTGAAAGAAACAAAACAAGATGGTTTACGAACCAACGAATCGATCTTCGGTTTTCGTTATTTACCTTTCTATACTTCTAACGCATATTTAAAAGATCAGGCCACTAATATTACACCCTTAATTGCATCCAAAGGAAAAGGATGGAATATTATAAGCGAATTTAAGACCGAGCATCCGGCTGCACAAAATAAACTTATCCTTGCAAGTCTTGAAAAAGGAACATCTTCTATTACCCTTAACGGAGAAATTGAAGATACAGATCACTTGTCGGCACTTTTAAAAGGTGTACAGGTCAATTTCATTGAAGTCAATTTTAAAAACAACTCCAATCCTCAACTACTTGCAAAAACGTACAAGCTATGGATCGAGGCAAATTCTCACGATCCAAACCTTGTATCCGGTACCATTTACTTTGATCCAATTACCAACGCATTAAGGAACGGTAAATGGGAAACATCAAAAGAAGGTGATTTCGCGCTTTTATTCAACACGTTCGATTATGTAACTAAAAATTTTCCAAAAGTAAAATGTATTTCGGTCGATGCTGGCATTTATCATTACGGTGGTTCAAGTTTAACACAAACATTGGCGTATGCGCTTTCTCACGCACTTGAATATGTGAATTTTTTACATTCTAAGAAGATCTCTATCAAGGACATTCATAACAACATAACTTTTAACTGGCCGGTAGGGATTCATTTATTTGGCGAAATTTCCGTTATTAGGGCTTTGCATTTATGCTGGGCTAATCTAATGAACCATATTTCCAATACACAGGGCGAATTATATCCTGCCCATATTCATGCGCAAACTTCGGTTTTCTTTTGGTCAAGTAAAGATGCACACACCAATTTATTGCGTTCAACAACACAAGTTATGTCGGCAATAGCAGGCGGATCAAATTCGGTTCTTGTACATCCTTATAATGTTTTAAATAGTTTAGATGATGCCTCGGCACAACGCATATCCACCAATGTTCAATTATTATTACTTGAAGAATCGTTCATGGATAAAGTTGTTGATCCTGCCGGTGGAAGTTTTTTAGTTGAAAGCCTTACCAACCAATTTGCCACCAATGCTATCGGACAAATAAAAGAAATTGAACTGGACGGAGGTTTCTTATCGCAGATTGAAGCAGGAAATATTCAGGAAAGCATAAAAACCAATTCGGTTAAATTAACCGAGGCCTTTAAAGGAAATAAGCTGAAAATTGTAGGCTCCAATGTTTTTCCAAACCTTAAGGAAGCCGGAAAAGTAACCCGGTTAGACCATTTTGGACCTCCAAAAACCAAAACAGACCTTGAGCCGATCCATCAATTTATTTTGGATTCAAATTAATTAAGGGGTCTGAAACCCTTGATAAACGCGGGTTTCAGAAAATTTAACGAGTTTTTAAAAAAAAATAAATTGCGCATCCAAAAAGTTTCTACATTTGTAAAAGAAATGAACACAAATACTATCCATAACACAATGAATATGTCAGCCATGATGTGCTGCTGTATGCAAATTGCGTAAAAGGAAAGTTATACTTATATTTTATTATAAAAGGCTTTCCATAACGGGAAGCCTTTTTTGTTTTAA
>JAYUZA010000476.1:0-3859 GCA_043752145.1 Flavobacteriales bacterium | reverse complement strand
TACAATGCCAAAATACGAAAAAATGGGCGCACAACAGTCGCCACGCTGACGGAAAATAATATGGCTGGGAACAGCAATAATTAATTCCATAACGCTGCCTGCCATTAAACGGGCTACGGCTTTTCGCATAAAATCACCGGGGACACTATTTTTATACGTTGCAATAAATCCCCATGCCCAAAATATCCATGAGCCTGCAAATAAACAGATCAAAAAAGTTAACCATAAATTTTCATATTCCTTCCCTATTTGTGGTCCGTCTTTTGAACTACTAACGATGAGTACCAGAACGAAACCTGTAAAAGTTAAAACCGCCATAATTAAACCGAGAAAAATACTGGCCGTTGTTACTTTTCGTTTTGGTACCGGTCGCTTATCAACCATATCAACTTTAATGTCGAATAAAAATACCTGACATAATAATAGGATCACAGCAACGATTATGGTAAAAGGAACAACATCCTCAAGCTTTACATGCTCATTATAAAACGCGATCTTTGTAATGCCAAATATTAATAAGATGTTGATGGCGAAATAAGCCACAAGAATAAATAAAGGCCATTTGGAGGTTTTCATGATTGAAGAGGTTAATAGTTATTGGTTATTAGTTATTGGTTATTAGTTATTGGTTATTAGTTATTGGTTATTGGTTATTAGTTATTAGTTATTAGTTATTAGTTATTAGTTATTAGTTATTAGTTATTAGGTGGTGTGGGCACCATAAGCTGGCTTGTTAAAAGAAGGGTGTGAAGTAAATTGTTCTTCGTTGTTCGGGGGCGAAGAATATTAAATCTTAATTCCTAATACGCATACATCGTCTATTTGCTCAACCTGACCTTTCCAATCGTCAAAGTTCTTCATAAGTATTTTATCAATGTCGTTCTTGTTTTTTTCAATTGAACCGATTAAAACTTCCTTAAATCGTTTGTACATGAATTTTTTATTGGAACTTCCACCAAACTGATCAGCAAATCCATCGGTAAACAAAATTAAATGATCGGTTTTTGCGATCTTAAATTCGGTTTGTGTAAACGGTTTTAATTCGTGACTATATCCTACCGGCTGACTATTGGCTTTATATTCGGCTAAACTTCCGCCTGAAATGTGATAAATGGGATTATTTGCTCCCGCAAAAACACAATTCATATTTTTTGTATCCATTCGAACTAAAGCAATATCCATTCCATCCTTATATAATCCACTTTCGTTATCTTTATTTAATGCACGAATCACACCCGCGCGTAACAGGTCCAGAATTTTAGCCGGTTCGCTTGCTTTATTTCCATCAATAATATCCGACAATAAATTAATTCCTAAAACGCTCATCAATGCACCGGGTACACCATGTCCTGTACAATCGCCACAGGCAATGTAAATGAAATTATCACGTTTATAGAACCAATAAAAGTCACCACTCACAATATCCTTGGGTGCGTAATAAATAAATGAACCGTTAAGAAGTTTAAACAGATCATCGGGGTTTGGTAAAAGTGCCGATTGGATACGCAAAGCATAATTAATACTATCGGTAATTTCTTTATTCTTTACTTCGAGGATGACTTTTTGCGAACTCACATCTTCATGTTGCTGTGAAATAATGATGCGTTGTTTTTTATTGATGCGAAATTCCCGAAAAATAATAATGAGAGAAATGAGTACAATAAAAAATCCGATAAGATACATACGTGAACGAAAAGCCTGTTCTTCCTTTTCCTTTTTTTGAATTTCACGTTCACGTTGCTGTTTTAATTGCAACACTTCCAGTTGTCCGTCAAAATCGGATTGCATGCCAGCTGTTGTTAAAGCTTCACCGTTACCACTACGCAACGAACTATCCAAAAGATAGGCTTGCATTTGGTAATATTTGATCGCCAGATCTGACTTACCAACATTCTTATATACATCGGCCAACCATTTGTACACGTAAAAACGTGCTTCACCGCTTCTGTCTCGCTTGGCAAAATACACAGCCGAATCGGCATAAACATCAAGTTCCTTTAACTTGCCAATTGTACCATACATATAAGCCACATCGCAAGCGCTTACAGCTGTTACACGCGCTTGACCCATTTTTCGATTAAGCGCATGCACTTGTTTATAATAATACAAAGAACTATCATTCCTATCAAGTGTATAATAGGCGTCACCCAATGATTTATACGCAAGAACAAGCGTTTGAACATCATCCCTTCCCTTAAGAAGACCAATCCCAATATGAATACTTGCGATGGAAGAATCGGTTGGCGCACCTCTGTTACCGATCAAGCCCAGACGTACATAAAAGGTCGCTAATGCATTCGTGTCCTTTAATTGTTTGGAAAGATTAAGTCCGCGTTCAAAATATTTTTTTCCTTTCATATCGGCCTCGGGACGACCACTTGTTGCCAACATGAAACCAAGGCGTTCATAAATATCTAAAACGTATTTTAATTTTTTATTGGCGGTTGCCAGTGACAATGCGCGCAAATAATGTTTTTCGGTGAGTAAGAAATTTTTTTTACTTGAAAAAGTGGCCGCAATGTATGAGGTTGATTTGATTTGCGCTTCGACCCAACCTTGCTTCTCGGCCATTTTTAGAGCTACATTAAAGACTTTAATGGCTTTTGGAGCATCATTGAAAAAATAATAGCAACGTCCGAGAAAAAAATCGGCTAAGAAAGTCAGTTCAACTTTGTTTTCCTTTATGGCAATGCGCTGAAGGTCCAACGCCACACGATACGCCCGATTTGGATTGTTTACGATATAATTGTTCCCTTCATCGAAGTATTTTTTAAACTCACCCGATTTGAGATAAACCTCTGACCGTTCCGGTTCGCAGGTAAGCGTTTCATTGCGAATAGCAAATGAAGTTTTGCTTAAAAAGAATAACAGAAGAATATATAAAAGTGAACCCCTCATATTTTAATTCCTACTATGCACACATCGTCAATTTGTTCCACACTTGATCGCCATGTAGTAAATTCGTCATCCAAAGCATGCTCAATGTCCACATTTTTGGTGGCTGTTATCTGCTTTAAAAATTCTTTGAAGGGTTTATACATGTATTTTTTATTGGAAGCTCCACCAAACTGGTCGGCAAATCCATCAGTAAACAAAATTATATAATCGTTTGTTTTTAGATTAAAACTTGTTTTGCTGAATGGTTTCGGATCTGCCGAATAACCCACCGGTTGTTTGGTTGCCTTGTGCTCTGTTAATTCCCCTTCCTAGATCCGGTAGATAGAGTTATTGGCTCCAGCATATTCACAAACAAGTTGTTTCCGGTCAATTTTAATAATGGAGATGTCCATTCCGTCTTTATACTCACCTATTGTGTTCTCCTTGTTGAGTGATCTGATAATACCTTTACGCAACTGGTCTAAAATTTCATCGGTGTGGGTTGCTTTATTGCTTTCAACGATATCGGCCAATAAATTAATACCTAAAACACTCATCAAAGCACCGGGAACACCATGACCCGTACAATCACCACAGGCTATATAAACCGAATTATCATTTTTATGAAACCAATAAAAATCGCCACTCACAATATCCTTTGGACGAAAATACAGGAACGAATCGGGAAATAATTTTGTGAGTTCACTTTTTGAAGGAAGTAATCCCGACTGAATTCGCTGGGCATAATTGATGCTGTCAACCATTTCTTTATTTTTATCTTCTATAATTGCACTCTTTTCCTCCACCGTTCGCTGGTAACGCAGGTTGTCGTTCTTAAAAAAGATAATGAACACACAGATCACAAAAAATAAAATGAAAAGGTTTGTATAACTCGTTATTTTCTGAATGGCAACCAGCTCAGGGTTGTTACCTATTAACCCAATACGATCCTTCATAATGAACTCAACCGCAAAAAACGAAA
>JAYUZA010000475.1:0-3860 GCA_043752145.1 Flavobacteriales bacterium | reverse complement strand
TTAAAATTAATTTAAACGGTTACAAACGGATGTAAATGGAACTAACCGTTTAAAGTTTGGTGGCCTAAAAAACCCGCCACATCTTTGCATCGTCAATTCAACACAAGGTCTTGGCGTTCAAAAAAACAAATTACAAAAAGATCTTGTGGGTTAGTAAATAAAATGTGAGTGCACCACATATAAACTGCGAAACCTGAACATGACACAGACAGAAATTACTTAGTTAGAAAATTTAAAAACGGAAATCAACATGTTAGCAACAAACAAAGTACAATTAGTAGGATATGCAGGTGCAAATCCCGAAATGGTGGAACTTAAATCAAGCAAGTACAAAAAGGCGATCGTAAGCCTTGCCACCCGTGAATCATATAAAAAAGATGGTGAGTGGTTCAATATTACCACATGGCACAAAGTAGTAGCATGGAACAACATGGCTACAAAGGTGTGCGAAATGGTGCAAAAAGGAACCAAGCTTAATGTTACCGGAAGAGTTTCATACCGTCAGGTAGATGGTAAAAAAGGCAAATTCACTTTGTCGGAAATTACGGTGAACGATTTTTCACTCGAACCAAATAAATAAACAAGGTATAAGCCAAAAGGCACATGGCATAAGTTGACATGTTGCTTGGGCAAAAACGGAAGGTCTTTGAAAGGAGTAAATCTTTTTGATTGAAAATTTTTCGGCCTTCCTTTTAGAAACCTTACCAATAAAAATAAAAAAATAATAAGATGAATAAAATAAATTCTTACAATGAGTTGATCGTGTGGCAAAAATCTCTGGATATGGTAACTCACATTTATAAAATAACCGAATCAATGCCTAAAAGTGAATCCTATGGATTAATAACCCAAATGAATAGAGCATCTGTTTCGATACCATGTAACATTGCGGAAGGATGGGGGCGAGAAAGCACTAAAAGCTACACAATGTTTTTAAAAATTTCCCGTGGCTCCACCTTTGAACTTGAAACTCTTGTTCAAATTGGCAGGAAGTTGAATTTAATAAGTGAAGAACAGTCCCTGTCTATTTTGTCTAAAACGGTCGAAATGCAAAGAATGTTGAATTCATTAATAAGAAAAATAAAAAGTAATCCATTAAACAAAAAGTAAATCGGTAGTAGCCATTTTTGCCTTGTGCCTTTTGGCTTATGCCTTAAATAGTATTAATAATTTAAAAACAAGAATCATGAATAAAGTAGAATTAGTAGGTTTTGCAGGAATGGATCCCGAGTTAAAAACTGTTGGAGAAAAAAATAAAATTGCTAAATTTTCATTGGCCACAAGCGAGGGTTATAAGAAAGATGGTGAGTGGGTAAATACAACCCAATGGCACTATCTTACTGGCTGGAATAAAATTGCGGATCAGATATTTACATTGGTTAAAAAGGGGAAAAAGCTTAGCATAACCGGTAAAATAAGTTACAATACTTATCAAGACAAAGAAGGTAAAACCTTGCGTAATACCGAGATCATTGTTACCGAAGTTGTAGAGGCAGCAAAGTAATTCACAAAACAAATTTTTAAGTCTTGGGTCCGCAGTGAAGCTTGATAGGAGGTAAGGGCGGCCCTTGACTTAAAATATTCTTCAAAATAAACATTTGCCATATGTTTAGGGTTTGAGGTTAGAGGCCTTGGTTAGTCAGTTGACAGATCAGGGCCTTTTTTTTAATGATCATTCAAAACAAAAAATTATGAGTAAAGAATTAAACAAATACAATTCAAAAATATTAGAACGTATTCACATCATAAGAGGTGAGAAGGTTATGCTCGATTTCGACCTGGCAGAACTTTATAATGTTGAAACAAAAAGATTGAAAGAGCAGGTTAAAAGGAACGCTTCAAGGTTTCCAGCTGACTTCATGTTTACACTGACCGAAAATGAATTTGAAAAAGTGAGGTCGCAATTTGCGACCGCCAACTTAAAGGTTACCAGATACTTACCTCTTGTCTTTACCGAACAAGGTATAGCTATGTTGTCGACCGTTTTGAATAGCGAATTAGCAATCGCAGTAAATATTCAGATAATACGCTTGTTCACTTATATGCGTAAAAAACTAATTGAAAATAAGGATCTCATGTTAAAGATGGAAGAGATCGAAAAGAAGTTCCTGAATCATGATGGAAAAATAAAAAGCTTTGAACTGGAAATTCAATTAATATTCCAAACCCTCAAAAAATTACTCGACCCCGCAAAACCCGAACGTGAAAAAATAGGTTTTTAGGTGAAAAAATGAGTGTCGGAGTTCAAAAAAAGTTGAAGGCACAAATGTGATTCTCTCACATCTCACTTCTATTTTCCACCCGCAATTATCTCAATAAACGGTTTATCTAAATATTGTTTCGATACCTGCATAATTTCTTCGGCACGAATATTTTCAATTACATTGAAATAATGATCGTAGTAAGCATAATCAAGATCGCTATAAAAAACAGCTTTAAATCTGTCGGCCATGGCAAAAACGCCATCTGAATTGCGAATGAACGAACCTATCATGTAATTACGCGCTAATTCCAACTCATCTTTTTTCACAGGCTCTTCGCACATAATGCGTATTTCTTTATGAATTTCGTCAACAGCAGCTTGCGTAACGTTAATTCCCACTTCGGTCGAAATTGCTAAATAACCGCAATGCGGCAACGGCATAATAGATGACCCAATGCCATAAGTATATCCTTTATCCTCGCGTATATTTGACATAAGCCGCGAACCAAAATATCCTCCTAAGATCATATTTGCCATTTGCAAAGCAGGAAAATCATCGTGTCTTCTTGGTATAGCGTTGAACCCAATACGAATACTGGATTGCATGGCATTTTCAACTTCAAAAAACTTGCGATCGGTTTTTGGAATATTCAAATAGACTTTTGATTTTTCAACAGGGTTTATTGATCTTAATGTGTTGGTAAAATCCAATAAATGCGTTAATACTTTGTCATCAACATCGCCCGCGGCAATAATATGCTCTAAACTACCGGTAATGTGCTTCTCAAAAAAATCTTTCAAATCATTTATTTGCAATAAGTCATAATCTTCCAATTTGGTGAATTTACCTAGAATATTATTTTCACCGTACAACGTTGTATTAAAATGCTGTCGTGAAACAAAATCAACTTTTTGACTGTTTACTTTGAAGCGTTCCTTACCTGTATTGATCTGCAGTCCAAATTCCTTTTCACTGAACGTTGGAACTGTTACCATTTCGGTTATGATCGGTAACAAAGGGGCAAGACTTTCTTTGGTACAACTTAAAACCAGGGTTTGATGGTTTATATCGCTTTCAACATGAAACGAGGCTCCGTAAAAATCAATTGTTTCGGAAATAACGATCGAAGAAAACGATCTTGTTCCTTCGCTTAACAATTGTCCGGTAAAAGAAGCCTGTAAAGGCTTTATTTGTTTTAATTGTCCTCCTGCAAAAACAAGTTCAATTTGTATTACCTGACTCCCGGGTGAATTAAATGAATAAATATGGATTCCATTACCCGTTTTTATTTTTTGCGGATGCAGTAAATGAGGTTTTGATAGCGAAATATTTTCAGGGGCAAGCGTGCGGTTGATCATATGGCTTTATAGTGTATGGTTGAACAATTGGTGGGTTGAAGTACTTTTTTAGCTGAATTTATTAGTTCATTTGCAGTAACGTTTTTGTATTTTTCCAATTCCAGGTCGTGTAATTTAATATCTCCCAGTAATTCAAAGTAACACAGGTTCATAGCCTTATTCAATACATTCAGATCTTCAAATAATTTATTGGTAAGCCATTTGTTCTTTACTTTTTCAAGTTCTTTTTCTTCCAGCGGTTTTGATTGAATTTCATTCAGTGTTTCTTCAATCGAATTATCAGCATCTTTAAATGATA
>JAYUZA010000474.1:0-3888 GCA_043752145.1 Flavobacteriales bacterium | reverse complement strand
GGGTTTTGATCAAAAGTTATTCAGTCGGTTATCGGTTTAATGCAAATTTCTTTGACAAACGTACATTATTTTGAGAAATAAGGTTTACAAAATAAATTCCTGTATTATAATCGCTCATATCAATGGTGGTGTTTTCGCTATTCTCAAGCTTGAAGGTCTTAAGAGTGCGTCCCGTCATATCAGTAACGATCAGATCGCCTGTAAATTTATCGCCTGTGTTGAATTCTACATTCAATATTCCGTTTGTAGGATTTGGATACAAGTTGAAGCTCGTGGTGTTTGGATCAACAGCTTCATCGTTGGTTCCATCAGAAGGTATTTGTGCCATTTTATTTGCGCCATCGGTTACACAGGCTGTACACGGAGCAATATATGCATGGTACGTTGAGCCATAAGGGGCCGAAAATCCCGGTTGAATCAACACATAATCTCCCGCCCTGTTATCCATGCGTGTATTTGCTGCAGAATTAATTGTAGAATTAGCTACAATAAAATTTGCTGCCTGGTATTTGATGGCTTGTCCTGCAGGAATTGGCCAATTGATGATGTAATTAGGTATACACAGATTCATAATGGAGTTGAAAGCGTTTATTCTTCCATATCCCATTCCGGCATGATAGCTGTTTGTGTAAGTATAACCACCAACGTCCTGAGCAGAACATGTTATGTTATTGAAAACGCTCATTTGATCCATTGTTGGTTGCATGGAAAGAATTAGTGCTGCAAGACCCGAAACAAGCGGAGCTGCCGCAGAGGTGCCACCAAAATGACCCGTATACGCTAAATAATTTAAACCGGTGAAAGGATAATACAGCCAGTTACATGTTAAACTTCCCGGCCATGGATTAATTCCACCAAGGTTATTAGGCCCATAATTATCTATTGACCAAACGTTTTCGGCCTCATATGCCCAATCACACCTGCGTGAATGCGAAGGTGCAACTACGTCTAATTGTTGACCGGGAACACTGGTTCCCATCGGAGAATAATTTGACTGCTTATCATTTCTATCTGATGCTCCTACGGTAAGGACACCTGGAGTTAAAACGTTGGCAGGAAAAGCGACAAATCCAGGTTCGACTTCATCAAGATGTGCATAATTACCCGCAGCAAAAACAACCACTGTTCCGATCGTTTGATTCTGAACCGGATTGCGTCCTAAGGTTACTGCGTTGTTTATGGCTGTAACAATATTCGGAAACAAATTCGGATCGAGGTTAACCGTAGGAGGGGCATAATTTGGTATATAAACTTTGTATCCCCAACTGCAGTTGATAACATCAGCTCCGTTTTGCCATGCAAAGTCAATGGCATTTGCATTTACAGAAGTAAGGAAAAGTCCGAATTTGATCCTGACCGGCATAATTTTGCAGTTTGGCGCAACACCGGCAACACCTTCATAATTGTCCATTGTAGCAGCAATTAAGCCTGCAATGGGTGTACCATGATAGTCTGTGCCACTTGGTTCTGGGTTGTTAGGATTGCTAATGGGATTATCATAGGGTGCAGCAAAATTAGAACCGTTCAAACGTATTTGCCTGCTTGAAGGCAGATCGTAGTGGTTGTCCATTACACCATCATCGATGACCGCAACGGTAATGGCTGAAGATCCTTTGGTAAAATCCCATGCTTCGGGTGCGTCAATATCTGCATCAAATGTACCGGGCGTTTGATTTTGCAAAGCCTGGCCGGTATTGTGCATGCCAAATTGGTTTCCAAAAAATGCATCGTTCGGGATGTATTGATGCGGCTCAGTTTCCGCAAAAAAATCGGGGGTTGAATAAACAGTGCTGCCCGATTCTTGTATTAAGTTCGCAATTGTAAGCGCATCTTGTTCACCGACATCATAAGCCTCGTATGAAACTGTCGTTTCAAGCGGTATGAGATTATAATTAGTCACAATGTTATCAACCACCTCACGATGCTCGATTCCCTCTTTCACTTTTAAAATGATACGGTTTGCGTAATACATCTTATAGTTACCGGCCCATAAACCGGATTTTATACGAACCAAGTCGCCATTAGAATACCCGTCAACAAAACTGTGGTTACTATTGTTAACAATGTCTCTTAATACAAATTGATTGTTTAGGAGATCGAGTATTTGTGTATTAGGCCCGAAAATATTGTTATTTGTGGCCCATGTTTCTACGTCATTCGTAGTTGTAACGGAAGGAAATTCAACCAGAATATCCTCTTCCATTCGCGTTAGATCAGATCTTTCATCAAATGCATAATAGTAGTATTGCGAAAACCCTATGCCATGAAGAAGAATGAAAGCGAACAGTAATGACAGTTTTTTAATTCTATTCATATATAAATGTTTTAAAGTGTGAAAAAAAATACTATTTCAAAGCTTTTACTTCCTTTTGAAGCTCTTCAATTTTTTTATTCTGTTCGATCAGGTACAAGGTCAGTTCTTCTACTTTTTCAAGCAACTTAACATTCATCTCGCCAAGATCAACGCCACCGTTATCAACGATCTCCTGTGCTGAAGGAATTCCCGGTAAATGTTTATTTGTTTTCACATATGCTTCAACTTCCGATAAGGGACGAAGGTTATATGCTTGTCCAAAAACATAATCGGCCCAGTTGGCGGAGTTCACTATTGCCACTTTTATTTTTTCAGTAAGGATTCCTGTTTCAACATAGAGTTTGTATCCTAAAGGTAAATTAACCATTGAAGGATTACCAATTAACATGTTGCCGTTAACAGTAAGTGTTGTTGTAGGGCTTGTAGTTCCTATACCAACTCTACCGCCTGCTTTAATGATGAAAGGCACACTTGTAGTATTGGTCATAAAGGCCATATCAGAAATGTTGTTTGGGTTTGTCATTTGAAAAACAGCTGTTCCGCCACCCAAACCTGTTGCAGCAGTTGAGCCGAAAAATAATTTTAATCCATTATCCTGGTTGGAGATCGGGTTGTTTGAGCGTTCAACAAACCATGGTGTTGCGCCAGTATTCTTTATGTGAAACTGAGCGCTTGGTGTATTTGTGCCAATACCAACGCTACCATTATTCGTAATACACATTCTATCGTTGTATCCACCAATATTTCCTTGGGTGTTTAATGTTCTGAAGTATAAATCACCTACACCAAGCCCTCCCCAATCAATAACAGCATATTGTGAATTATAAACGAAATGTGTGCCGCTAACGCTGATATTACCGTTAACATCCAGTAACTGTGATGGAGTTGATGTTCCAATCCCGACATTTCCTGTTCGGTGTATCGTACCGGTTGTTGCTGTTGATCCGGCCCATTGTTGTGCGTAGCTATTAAGCCCTGTTAATACTACTGCAAGTGTTATTATTTTTTTCATAGTTAATTAATTTTTGATAAAAGTATTTAGCAAAAAATAAAAAGAGAATCCGTAGAATGAAAAAAATGACCACAAACAAACTGTATTGTTTTAGTTCTATGTAACGGTTGAATAAGAGAATTTTAAGGTCATTTTTTCAAAAGGCAACGGCAAACTTTACCCTGTTTTTTCTTTTTTAATGGTGGAATTAATGCGGCATTTTTTTATGACGGTCAAATTACCTTAGCAATGTTTTTCTTGACAAAGTAACAATTGTTGGTGAACATCATCATGTGCATGAAAGTGTAGTAAGGATTACCGGATAGTTACTGAGGATCGTTTTTAAGTTTATTTAATATAAGGATAGAACACGGCCTTATTTGTTTAATTTAGCTTCGAGAGTAAAATGTATTAATTTTTTACCACGTAACTTACACCTATTATTAACATGCCAAACAGATCAATAGCCGAAAACTGGTTTAAAGCTTTTAACGAACATAATTTAGAATCGCTGTTAACTTTGTATTCTGAAAACGCACGTCATTTTAGCCCAAAGCTTAAAGTGAAACATCCCGAAACAAAA
>JAYUZA010000473.1:0-3897 GCA_043752145.1 Flavobacteriales bacterium | reverse complement strand
AGCTGAACGTCCGTATTTACATGGAGCCTACGAAATAACCACCGTTGCAAATAAAAGCAGCGAAGAACAACCGTATTTACCTATCAAACGTTTTTTTGTCCATCGCAGTGGTTACATTGTTTTTCAGGATACGAACGATGGTATGCAAGATTATAAATTGGAGATAGATCAGGAAAAAAAACAATTTCAATTGACCAATTACGATGAGCGAAAAGTGAATCTGGCTTATAACTACGAATCAAAAGAAGGCATACTTGAGCTACAGTATTATTTTAAAGGCAACGAATATTTACTCACTACCCGAGCGTTAAACTGGAAAGAAATGCCTGCCTTAAAGGACGATTTCCACTTTACAGTAGATCAAATTGAATAAACCCTGCTCCCACTAATGAACCGTTAACTAAGAGCCGAAAAACAAGTAAAGCCTGATTTTCAAGACGCATTTATCCCCGCAAACCACCGTTTACACTTTTTAACAGGATTCGGCTGAACCCGGGCACCCTTATTGGTGTATACTAATAAAAAAATCTACCCATATGAACAACGCAAAAATGTATACCCTTGGTTTAACAGTAGCCTTTACCGGTTATATGTTCATGACCCAATCGCAAACCAAAACCGCAATGTTGCCAACGCAGGAAGAAATGAATGCTTATGCTCAAAAAAACGTAACAACTGTAGGCGAATCGCCATTGGTTGACTTTGACGCTTATGCCGACCTTGTGGCGATTGTTAGAGATCACCGCAAAACCCATTTGGTTACCTTAGCTCAGTTCAATGAGATGAGCAAAGAAAAAAACACAATTATTTTAGACACCCGTTCGGATGCTATGTATAAAAGCAAGCATGTAAAAGGTGCGATCCATTTAAATTTTTCTGATTTTACACAGCAAACATTGGCCGACATTATTCCCGATGCCAATACACGTGTTTTAATTTATTGCAACAATAATTTTGATAAGGATCAGGATAACTTTGCCAGCAAAATGGTAATGCCTAAACCAATAAAACTTGATGTGAGTACTTCGGGTAAGCCGCAAAGCACCAACGAAGAGGTGAAAAACAAACCACTTACTTTAGCATTGAACATTCCAACCTATATTAACCTTTATGGTTATGGATACAAAAATGTATACGAACTTTCAGAACTGATCTCGGTTTTTAATCCGCGTGTTCAGTTTGAAGGTACTTCGGTTGAATGAGGACTCAAAGGTCGGCTTGTCATACAGAGTGGAGCATTCTTAATAACCATGTTAGTCCAAAAATTATTGCGTAACAGCGTAGCTTAGTAAAACCTAAGCTTTACAAAAAACTCAAGCGGAGCGAAGTATCTGTGCGAAGGCCGGCCAACCCGCAGATACTTCACTTAGCCTTGGTACTTAAGAAGAATTAAATTTCAGGCAGCTTCGTTCTGAATGACAAACCACCAAATATTTGACTACAATATGTAGTTTTTATTGTAATTTATCTTCATAGTGAGTATTTTCACACCCACACTCCTGCCCCATCATTCCCATGAAAATGGGAATCTCCGCACACCCACACCACATGTGTAAAACTATGAGAAGATACTTCGTATATATGATTTGCAATAACCGAAAAACCGTTCTATATACTGGTCAATGCTGTAATTTATTTCTTAGAATAATTCAACATCAAACAAAAGAAAATCCGAAATCCTTTTCAGCAAAATACAATCTTTGCAAGCTTGTCTTTTTTGAAGAACATCCATCCAGAGAATCCGCCTTTATTCGTGAAAGACAGATCAAGAAATGGTACCGATCATGGAAGGACGAATTAATAGAAACAGAAAATCCGGACTGGAAAGATCTTTCAATTGAGTTATTGAAAGAATAAAGGGCCCGTGGAAATTCCCGCTTTCGCGGGAATGATGTGTGTGGGTTTGGGTGTGAGAAACCAATTTGTCCACCTTCTCCAACAACTCCTTTTCCTTCTTCTTTTTCTCACTCAGTTTTGCCCTCATGTATGACGTTTCATTTTTCGCACGACTTAAACTGCCGTTAATATTTTTTTCCTGGTCAACATTTAAATGTTGTAAATGTCTTTGTTTTCTTGCATAAAAACGAATAATGACTTTGGCCCTGTAACGCTCGCTGCGCGTTTCCTGATTGAATAAATAATACTCACGCTTAAAATAATATTGATTTACTTCCACGCGTTTACCAATAGCGGCTAGATACCTGAATACCGAATCCTGCGCCTCAATTGAACGCTTCTTAACCAGCTTTTCCATTTTCTTTAAAATACTGTAAACCGAATCGGTCCTTAAATTCGATCCCTTTTCGGCTAAGTGGGTATTGAATATTTTATAATTCTCTCTCAGGCAAAAATTAAATTCACGCGTAAGCGAATCGGTTAGTTTCGCGCTTTTTTTATACGCATCTATGGTTTGCGAAACATCTTTCACCGCATTGTTTTGTGCGGCTAAATTATTGGTCACCTTTTTTTTTAGCTCGTTCATCTCCAATACATAATCATCAACATAATACTGACGATAATCGGTAGCAACAGCCATTTCCTGTACCACCAACGGCAGTTTCTCACGAATAGGTAAAAATTTATCGGGAACTGTTTTAACTATCCTAACCTGACTATTGTTTAACACGTTAAATTGCGCATGAATGCCATTTAATTTTGCCGTTCTTTCCAACAACATGATCATTAAATTTTCCTTCTCATAGGTTTTAGGCTCCAATTTAGCATTGCTCTCATTTGCCTTTTGTTTAAGCGCCTTGCTTTTGATTTTTACATCATACTTGCGTTGTTGCAAATAACTATGCAAATTACTCAACAACTTACGCGAACCGCTTATTCCCTTTTTCAAGGCCGCATTTTCATTCTTACAATATTCAAGTTTTCTTTTCTCCTTCTTAATTAAGAACGAATATTCATGACGCAAATTTTTTCCATAGCAACGTAAATAATACGCAGCATCCTTAAACCATGTTTCGGCCATCAGCAAACTGTCCACCATTTCGTCACTCACCTCATCCGTTCTTTCCACAAATTTCAGGATCGAATCGGCCCTTGCAATTTTAGCCATTATAGCAAATTCTTCGTCTTTGTAATTATATCCTATCACTTCACGTCCATCGGTTATTTCCTTGTCATAGGGATCTTCGGTAGAACGCTCAAAGCAATCGGAACATACAACTCCTTCTTCGGTCCATTTGTTTTGAGTATCAAATTTTGACCGCTTGAAATAAAACGAACTATCCTGCTCAGTTATTTCTATTGGTTTATTTTCGGTTAAATACCATACGGGGTCGGCAGGAATATGATTGAAAATAAAAATTTTGGGCTCATTAAAAAAATAATTGAACGTTAAGCGTTGTTCAAACCTGAATTTTCCGGGAACATAAGCTAATCCGAAAATTTTTCTTATCGCGTTATAAAAATTACGCTTTTTTATTTTCATTGTCCCTGCCGAAAAAGTGACATCGGCTAAAAACCATTTCCCGTCAATATACACCGCATTCCATGCATGTCCAACGCGGTAAAATTCATCGTGCACATTGTATAAAAAATCTTTTACATTACCATCCACAACAACGGCCGGTATGTTAACATAACTCAACATGGCCTTATACAATTCGGCATACTCGCCACACAAGGCTTTCTTGCGTTTAATAGTTCGTTTAACGTTGTAACGCTTTACCGATGAATTTTGCCAGCGTTTCATATCGTACTTTATATACGAACCTATCCACGCGCCAATGGCAATGGCCTTTTGTTTGTCATCGGTAATTCCTTGTGTTAAATAAGCGGCACATAAACGCGGATTTCGTGAAATAAGGCGTGGAACCTTTTTAGCAACCACATCCTGTGCCTGCGCGGCAAATGAATAAATAAAAAAAAAGAGTATGGTTAAATGCT
>JAYUZA010000472.1:0-3899 GCA_043752145.1 Flavobacteriales bacterium | reverse complement strand
TTTAATTTTGATCTCAACTCTTCCATGCGTCATCAAACCACTTATGCCGGTGGATTGCATGCCGAGGTAGGGCTTGGGTATGATCCCAATTGGTACCTTAATTGGGATTTTGCTTTGGGGGCCAATACCAATTCCGATTTTTATGGCCGCGCAAACATTCTGATACTGCTTTATGGTCAACCTTCTTATTGGAATTCAATGGGACAAAACACCAATTTTTTTGGTGAGGTGTTGGGTTATTTATTTACCCCTTTGCTGTGTCCTGTTGGAGTATCCAATTATTTTTACACCTCAAGATCAGGCGACCTTCGGTTGGGATTTTATTTGAATCCAATGCAAATTGATTATTGGGATAGTGATGATCCTATTTCCTCGTGGTCGGTACATGGTGGATTCAAAGTTCTTTATAATTGGCACAATGATCACAACTTCTATTTCAAGATCGGTGGTATGAATATTTATAATACTTTAAGATACAATAATTCAGCAAGACAAGATGGGGTGTTTCTCAATTTTTCATTCGGCACCGTTATTGGGGTAGATAAATAGTAATTTAGAATTTCTTTACTCTTTTGAGAGATACCACTTTCACGGTATTTTAGTATATCTACCTAAAAACAGGTATAGTGGTTAATTTTTCATGATGTAGTTTTGGTACTACCAAATTAAATCTTATCCAATGAAAAAAACATACATCTACCTTTCTATTTTAACATTTGGCGTTAGCTCTTGCAGCAAAAACAAAGGCGGCTTTCCTGGCGCAGGCGGTTTGCCGGCAACCTACACTTTTGAGAACGTAAATTACAGTGGACAAACAACCCGTATTTCAATGCTTCAGGAAATGGGGACTTACATGAAAACAGGTAATACATCGGGTACCGTTCTTGATGTTACCATAATTAAAAACATGTTTTCAAATACAGGTTCACCTTTTGCAGATACGGCCTTAAACTCTTCAGGAAAACAATTAAAGAACAAATTCTTCTCACTTGATGTTCCGGTGGTTGAAGCTTATATGGACAGTATTGCCTTAGCCAGCACTTCAATTGTTCCCGGTTCAAACGGAACACCGGGAGTTGTAGTAAGTACATCGGCCCCAACGAAGAAATATCTTCTTGGTGCAAATGGAATGCATTATCAGGAGATCGTTGAAAAATATATTATGGGCGCAGTATTTTACTACCAGGCCGTTGAAACCTATTTGAGCACAAGTGGCATTGGTATGTCGGTTGACAATACAACCATTATTCCCGGTGAAGGAACCGCTATGCAACACCATTGGGACGAAGCGTTCGGATATTTTGGAGTGCCGATTGATTTTCCCGTGAATACCACAGGTACAAAATATTGGGGAAAATATTCAAGCACGGTAGATCCTTCCATCGGTTGTAACCAGATCATGATGGACGAACTTAAACGCGGACGAAAAGCCATAAATAACAATGACCACATCACTAAAGACAATAGCGCCACATTGATCAAAGCTACCTGGGAAAAACTTGCTGCGTCTATGTCTATTCACTACATGAACGAGGCGTTAACCAATTTTTCTGACGATGCAATTCGTTGCCACGTATTGTCCGAAGCCTTGGGTTTTGTTAGAGCGCTTAAATATAATTCGGGTCGCATCATTACCCTTACTGAAATTGATTCCATTTTAAGCTATATCGGAAATAATCTGTATACCGTTACATCGGTAAACATTCAACAGGCCAAGGACCTTATGAGCACAATTTATAACCTTGATTCGGTAAAAGACGATTTATAGGATAAGCCAAAAGCCAACGGACTATAACTTTACAAGTTAATATTTGTATCCTATTCATTTTTAAGTATTAAAGGGCACAGGGCTTTTATGCCTTGTGCCTTTTGGCTTTTGACTCACTAAAAGTCTTTACTATTCAGTATTTCTAATTACCTTCGCACCGCTTTAAAAAATGGCTTTTTCGGGAAGGCCAATACTAACCACTTAATTGCCCCGAACAATTAGGTACAATTTGGCCCAAAAAATACAGGGTAAAATACTATGTCACAAGAAAACGAATCGGCAACTCTTGCCGAAGGAAAACACATCAAATTTGCACATCCTTCAGCTCCGGATCCGGATTTTAACTGGGTTCTTTATTCTGAAAGAGATGACGTTTATTCAAAAGATGAACGTAAAAAAATGGCCGATGGCTATGAAAAAACCCTTTCAACCGTTAACGAAAGAGCTATCACTCACGGTACAGTTGTTATGGTTACAAAAAAAGAAGTTGTAGTCAACATTGGTTACAAATCCGAAGGGGTTGTTCCATTGAGCGAATTCCGCTACAAACCTGATCTTAAACCGGGCGATGCCGTTGTTGTTTATGTTGAACAAACAGAAGACAAATTAGGTCAGTTAGTGATCTCTCACAAAAAAGCACGTATGCTTCACGCTTGGGATCTGGTTAATCAGGCCCTTGAAAAAGACGAGATCGTTACAGGTTTTGTTAAGTGTCGTACTAAAGGTGGTCTAATCGTTGACGTATTCGGTATCGAAGCGTTTTTACCGGGATCACAAATTGATGTTAAACCAATTCGTGACTACGATGTTTACGTTGGTAAGAACATGGAATTTAAAGTTGTTAAAATCAATAACGAATTTAAGAACGTTGTTGTTTCGCATAAAGCGCTTATCGAAGCTGAAATTGAAGAACAGAAAAAACAAATCATCTCAGGTCTTGAAAAAGGTCAGGTTCTTGAAGGTACTGTTAAGAATATCACTTCTTATGGTGTGTTCATCGATCTTGGTGGTGTTGATGGTCTTATTCACATTACCGATCTTAGCTGGGGACGTATCAATCACCCTGAGGAAATCGTTAAACTTGATGAAAAAATCAATGTGGTTATTCTCGACTTTGATGATGACAAGAAAAGAATTGCATTGGGCTTAAAACAATTAACTACACATCCTTGGGAGTCACTTGACGCTGGCGTAAAAGTTGGTGATAAAGTAAAAGGTAAAGTTGTTGTTTTAGCTGATTATGGTGCATTTATTGAGATCGCTGCAGGTGTTGAAGGGTTGATTCACGTAAGTGAAATGAGCTGGTCACAACACTTACGTTCGGCACAAGATTTCTTAAAAGTAGGTGATGAGGTTGAAGCACAAGTATTGACATTAGATCGCGAAGAGCGTAAAATGTCATTGGGCATGAAACAATTAATGCCGGATCCTTGGGCTAACATTGAAGCTAAATATCCATTCGAATCACGTCACAAAGGAACCGTTCGCAACTTCACCAATTTTGGTGTATTTGTTGAATTGGAAGAAGGTGTTGATGGTTTAATACATATTTCAGATCTAAGCTGGAGCAAAAAGATCAAGCATCCAAGTGAGTTCTGTAAAGTAGGCGATACTATTGAAGCTATCGTTTTGGAACTTGATAAGGAAAACCGCAGATTAAGTTTAGGTCACAAACAATTGGAGCAAAATCCTTGGGATGTATTTGAAGGAATTTTTACAACAAATTCAATTCACGAGGGAACTATCATTGCTATCAACGATAAAGCCGCTACTGTTTCATTGCCGTATGGTGTTGAAGGATATGCTGCCATTAAATCATTGAAACAGGAAGATGGGTCACAAGCGAAAATCGATGACAAACTAAACTTCATGGTGCTTGAATTTAACAAAGAAGCAAAACGTATAACTGTATCACATACACGTACGTTCCAGGAAGCAACTGCCGAAGAAGTAGCCGAAAAGAAAAAATCGCCCGCAACAGGTGGTAAAAAAGGCGCAGCTCCTGCCGGTGGTGGTAGTGGTCAGTCTAAAATGGTTAAACAAATCAACGATGGTAACGAAAAATCTACCCTTGGTCAATTAGATGAGTTAGCCAAATTAAAAGAACAAATGGAAAAGGATAAATAATTGG
>JAYUZA010000471.1:0-3916 GCA_043752145.1 Flavobacteriales bacterium | reverse complement strand
AACGAAGTAGAGAGAGAATCTGATACTATTTTAACTACATGCAGATTATCGTATTTAACCCGAGCTTTAACTGTGTCAAGCGAACTTTGCTGAGCCTTAAGGCTTGGAAATAAAAAAAATAATACCGTTACCGCGATCAGTTCTTTCATAGTATTAAAACAAAGGTCTATTTCCCTGCCGTTCCGCCAAAGGATTTCCAGCTTCCTGAATTGCTTCCGTAATCCAACATAAAATAAACCTGACCCGTTGCATGGTCCTGACAAAAGAATGCAGTTCCATCGGTACGCTCATTAGCCTCAAAGCTATATTCAGTTTTACTGGTGTTGGGAACTGTTCCACCAAAGTTTTTCCAGGCACCTGAAGCCGAACCATAATCAAGCATATAATATACTTGTCCTGTTGCATTATTCATCGCGAAAAACGCGGTGCCATCGGTTCTTTCATTTGCTACAAATGAATAATCGGCACCGGCTATACCCGAAATACTTCCACCAAAAGCTTTCCAGCTTCCTGAATTACTTCCATAGTCTAACATAAAGTATACCTGACCCGAATGGATATCCATTGAGAAAAATGCGGTTCCATCGGTCCGTTCATTTGAGTCGAATACCAAATTGGTTTGGGCCGAAACAAATGTTCCGTTGAATTGAATTGCTATTATGAGCAATAAGAGTGTAATGGTTTTTTTAAGCATAATAATTGTTTTTTAAAGGTTTGCTTGAACCGAGTACGGTTTCATAGTTGTTTTTATTGGTTATTGTTACACTACAAGAAGTGTTCCGTTTTTTTATTTTACTTCAGTAGTCACGACCAATCGCTTGTTTGGCGGAAATCCGTTGGTAACAAGGGTTACCGAACGCACCTGTTTTCCTTCCATTCCGGCTGTATCCAGGGTTACTTCCACTTCACCGGTTTCACCCGGCTGTATTTCGGTTACGGTTGGCTTTCCTTTGATACAATCGCAATAGGTCAATAAATTTTCGATCTTCAGTACTTTTTTACCGGTGTTCTTTATTTTGAATTTATGTACCAATACATCGCCTTTTTTAGTCGCTCCAAAATCATGCGCCTCATTATCCACTTTAATTTGCGCCATTACACTATCCTTGTTGGCACGTTGAACGGTTTGAATTTCAATTTTACGCTCTAAGGATGCATTAGGATTATAAATAGAGTTTTGTTGATCATAATAATCATCACTAATAGTTCCAACAGCAGTGTATTCACCAAACGGAATTTTTTCAAAAAATAATTTGGCTCCGTTAGCAGCTGTTCCGTCCAAATATGGCGCGAATTCACCGCCATGGTATTCGCGTAAATAATTAATAAGCGTGGAAATCCTTCGTTTGGTCAATTTTACGTTATAATCGGTTTTTGCCAACGGACTCGCGAATCCTTTAATGGTTAATTCAATTTGAAATCCTTTTTTTAATTCCTCCAATAAAAGTTTGGTGAATATTTCCAGGTCACTTACACCCTTATCTACATAATCGCTGAAGAAATTATCAACCGCTGTTTTTGCACGCGATGCTTTGGGTTCCTGGTATCCTTTTGAAAATTCCTCCTTATACTTCTCGTGCAGCTTTGTATATTCGTCATACGTAGTAAGATAATTAAACCTTACGGTCGTATCAAAACTTTTGGGTCCGGGTTCATCGTTATGGAAATAAAGTGTAACCGGTAAGTAACGATTCAATTCCTGCAAATTCGCATAAGGTACTGTATCCTTTGGCTCTTCCTTTTTTGGATATTCAATTACATAAATGTCGCTACAACAGGTTGGACTTTTTTTGAAATACGAACCCACCCTATTTGATGTTAAAAGCGCGAATTCATTTTTTCGGTCTTTGAAAAAATACAGGTCGTTTGCCGGTGTATTGGTCGGTAAACCCATATTAATTGGTTGTCCGAAATTTCCCGGCTCGCCCGTAATTTTAAAAATATCCAATCCACCAAAACCCTCGTGCCAGTTCGAACTAAAATACAATACTTGTTCGAATGAATCATAAAAAGGTGTTTTTTCATCGTCAATTGAATTAATTAGTCTTCCTGCATTTTTTTGCTTACCGATCTTATCTCCGCCATTGGTCAATTCACAATACCAAATGTCCATTTTACCCACTCCATCGGGCTTATTGCTGGTGTAAAACAAATATTCCTTACCGTTAATGGATGCAATGGTTGGGTGTGTGCTGGTGTATCCTCTTTCATTCACATCGCCTTCCACTTCTTTTCCTCCCGTCAATCCACGTGAAGTAATAAGTGACATAAACACTTTACACTGACCAATACTATCGCATTGGGTATAATAAAAACGTTTTCCATCGCCACTAAAACAACCATTGCCTGTGTGAGCCGGAGTATTATTGATTTCCTCTTCAAGTTTATTTCCCGAATTATTTTTAGCAGGGCTGCCGATAGCTTGATAAAGACGGATATAGTATAATTTATCATATACTTCCTCATCACCTCTTCCGTCTGCAACACGCATTGTACTAAATAATATTGAAGAATCGGTCATTAATGCCCCGAATTCCGAATCAAATGAATTGATGTTTTTTCCCGCGTTGTAAATTTTAAAGCCGGTAGTGTCGGTATGTTTTGACTGCGACAAAGCATACATACAAGACTGGATTTCTTTTTTTGATTTTAAAAAATAATATGACTTCTTATCCTTCCCGAATTTTTTATTGACCGCTTTAAAAGTTTCACCAGCCAATTTATAACGCCCGTTTTGCTTTTGCATCATGGCCAGATTGAACTGACTTTCGGGATACCTCAACCCTTCTTCGCGTTTAAACACTTTTTCGTAGTAGAATTCGGCTTTTTCGTAATTGTTGTACAAGCGTAAACACTCGGCATATTTCCAAAGCAATTCAATGTCGGTACTGTCGAGCCTCAAAGCCTTTTGATAATAAACAGATGCTCCGTAATAATCACCACCCTTAGCGTTCTCATCTGCAAATTTAACCAGTTGTTGAAGCGTTTGCGTTTTTGCACCAAAACTAGCAAAAAATAAAAAAAGAAATAATGACTGTTTCATTTAGAGTTCGTTTGGACAAATACGGTGCATTATCCTTTTGGGATTATAATTATCAATAATATAAATAAATGCAAGCTCAAAAGAACCACGGTTATTACTCGCAGGAACCAGATCACTGATATTTATATCATAACTGATAGCGACTTTCATTTTATCCATTTCATATCCGCCTAAAATGTAAAAAGCGTCTTTGAAACGATACCATGCACCAAAATTAACAGCCCGGAAAACGCCTTTTTCATCTTTCAATACATAACGTCCAGTTGCACCGGGAACTATCTCGGCATATTTACCTTGGAACTGCATGTTGATGGAAGGAATAATATCCCATTTTTCGGCAAGGGTAATTGCACCTTCGCCATGAATATTCAGTTTACGATCGAGCGTGATCGTAGTAGTATTGAAAAAACTTTGCTTTGGTTTTTGCAAATTGTTAAAGGAGAATCCGCCTAAAATATATTCACGTTTGCCACGGTTCTTATAAACGCTAAAGCCCACGTTAAAGTTGGGGTAAACTCTTGAGTCGCGCTGAAAAGTTTCGTTTGTAGGTAATGATGGATCGTATTGATATCCGTCAAACTGCGTGTCAAAACGCAAAGGATCATAATCTAAATTCCTGAATGTAATACCCGCAGTTAATCCTCCCGATATAATAAGTGTTGAATCGTGGTCCAGTGCTTTTATGTATGCACCTGTGAAATTTACCTGTGTTGTTTTAAAGTGTGAATCGCCAGCCTGATCGTGATTGAATAAAAACCCGACACCCAAGTTTTTTGTTCCCAATGGATTTTGCGCATCGGTACTTAAGCTAAATGTATTGTACGGAACCGTTACCGATGCCCATTGCGTACGAAAATTGGCTGCAAAACGATA
>JAYUZA010000470.1:0-9766 GCA_043752145.1 Flavobacteriales bacterium | reverse complement strand
CAGCATAAATCAAGTCAGGTTAATTTTTGCTATATTGGATTTGCCTGAAATTAATGAATCAAACATGCATTGTTTTAAATTGAAATAAAAAAATGGATCGGGAAAATAAACAAGAAAGATTTGAATTCAGGCCATATACCCTTAAAGAGCTAAGCGCTTTTTATGGGACAAGCCCGTACGTGGTTACGAATTGGCTTAAAAAACATGAATCTGAAATCGGTGAACGAATAGGGCTTTATTACACGATCAAACAAGTGCAAATAATCGTTGAAATTATTGGCGTGCCAGGCTCATACATAACAATTCATGAAGAGGGGTAAATGTGTTGGAAAAATATTTTTTTTATTTGGATAGGTTTTCTAAAAAATTGTTTAATTCTACTTTTTTGATAAATTTTTTCCTTCCAATTACATTAAATCGTAGTAATCCCTTTTTTTCTAATTCTCTCATGGCCGTTTGCTTATAGCCAATAAATGCCATGGCTTGTTTCCAGGTTAACCAATCAGATATTTGCGTTTTGTTAAGCAGCAATGATTTTATTTCCGAGAGTTCTTGTTCGATTTTAACGAATTGTTCCTGAATGTCCATGATTATAAGTTTTTCTTAAATGTAGGATACTCTGAAAGAATTGAAGTGAAAGAAAAAACGACCATTTTTGGCCGTTTTTAGGTTTTTCCCAAAATAATTTTCACATTCGCGATCATGTATTTGTCATAGCTATCATAATTCGCATTGTTTTGATCATTGTATTCTTGTTCAGAAAGTAGAATTTTATCTTGAATTACAAGCTTGAATAATGGAAATAAATTACGATATATCTTATTTGTGCCGTGATGTGTTATCGAATCTAAGGGCAATAAACGCATGAATTCATGGGCGTCACCGGTAAACAAGCCTTTTATTTGTTTATTAGCCTTCAATTCTCCGATTTCACTTGTATTATGTTTAGTAAGTGTTGCAAGGATGTTTTTCAAAAAGTAATCTCCCGGGTTGTCAACTTTTTTTAGTAGTTTTTGAATCGGCTTCCTGTCGCCTTTTGATTGAACCGTTTTTTCAAATGTATTTTCTATTTTCTTCAAGAAAACATCGCTATCCTTGTCTATTTTTTCTGACCTTTTTCTGTTTCGGAGTAATTTATCGAGGTCTATATCTTTGTTTTCATTGGTGTTTTGATTTGCATTGATCGAATCCAAGACCGACTTCATGACATTGATCCTGAGATAGGAAATAAGATAATACATAAAAGCGTAAGAGTGGATTTCCGAGAATAGTTTTTTCAGCCGAACTAACTCCTCACAGATAGATTTTATTGAAATAATCCACTTGCCTGAGTTTTTTAGAATTTTAGAGGAATTTACTTTGGCTGTTATTTCCTCATTAGGAAAAAGCGCATTATGGGTTAATACATTAAAAAATGTATGATAATTATTATTAATTATATTGAAATCATCCCAGTTCCAGGTCAAAAACTCAGGTTCATCTTGTAAATCTTCATTCCTGTATTGAATAATTTCATTTACTAACGAAATTAGAAGATCGTCTTTGTTTCCTTGAAATAGGGTGTATGGATAAAATGGGCTCATGTAAATGCGTAGCTAAATATAGTTCAAATTTTTGTTTGGCCTCCAATAGTCTTGACTCTGTTACCTCATAATAAACATTATCGATCTTGTCTGAACTTGATTTCCCCATCATTCTGTTGATAACAGCCGAATCTTGGATCCCGGCTTCCGATAGCAGTTGTCTAAATGTGTGACGCGCTATGTGAGTTGTTAGGTTAATATTTATTTCCGCTTTTGCAGCAATTATTTTTAGAGTTAAGTTATATGCGCAATTAAGCACTTTTGGAAAGACAAAGGGAGTTGAGCGAACTTTTGGGTGATTTTCATATTTCTTTATAAGAGCAATGGCTTTTGACGGCAAAAATTGTTCAATGTGTTCTTCAGTTTTAATTCGGGATTTTACTAATTTCACTTCACCCGAGTCTTTTGTTTCCAAATTTTTCTTTGAAAGTTTTAAGGTATCTTGAAATGCAAGACCGGTCATGGAAGAAAATACGATTAGGTCACGGCACAAGGCTTGAAGATAGGTTAAGTTTTCGCGTAAGTTGTAAATTGAATTAAGTTGACTTGCAGTTAGTCTTGGTTTGCGAGGCGATTTGTGATTGAGCTTAATTTTTTTAAAATGGTTAAACTTAATTAGTTCGGTTTCCTTCGCTTGGTCAAACATGGTTTTAAATTTCATTACATTTCCCCAGGCACTTGTTTCTTTCATGCCTATTTTCCCGGTTTCAGGTTTATCGTTTAATAAATAGTTTTTAAAGCCTTCGGCATGTTTGTATTCAAATTTGCTGAAAGTTAGATCGGTTAATTTTCGCGTCTTCAAATACGCACGGAAATGTATAATGGCTTTTACGTAATTTCGTTTAGTTCCCACGGTAATACTTTGACGGTTCATAACTGAGTTTTCGTAATAGGCGTTTATGAAATCAAGAATTGTTTTTGGGTTTTGATTTTCTTGCTTTCGATTTAATACCACATCTCTTATTTCTTTAACTGTTAAGGATGTTAGATTATGTTCGTTTAAGGCTAAGAATTTCCTAAATTCATTGGAAATGGAGTCGAGGTGATTATTTGCCACACAATCCTTTAATTCAACCCGCATGAGGCCTTGGTGCCAATAATTAATTTCGTGCTTGTCTAGCTCAAGATTTAGCCTGCTTTCGGCCTTTTTGCTGTCAAGAATGATGCGAATGTACACAGGTGTTTTCTTTGTGATCCTGTTTTGCTTTGCTTTGTTTGGAAAAAACGAAAATGTTAGTCGGCCCATGGCTTTTTTAGTTTTGGTGAAATTTCTATCAATTAGGTGAAACCTGGGTGAAAGAAAAAACAGCCATAAACGAGGTTTTTCGTGTTGAAACGAAAAACTTTTTTACCTTTTGAATTGATTTGAGCTGATTTGCGTTATAACGCGTGTTGAAATGTGATCCCAATAGGATTCGAACCTATGACCTACTACTTAGAAGGTAGTTGCTCTATCCAGCTGAGCTATGGGATCAATAAAAAAAGAACCGCTGCAAAAATAGCAATAGTTTTTGAATGAAAAAGGGTTAATTTGGGTGTTAAATAAGTTGTAAGGGGTTGTTTTTGCCTTATTTACCTACGATCTCCACAATATCAGCCATGGTAACACGCTTATCGGAATTGCTTTCGACAACGAAGTTTGCTTTAGAATAATATGGTTTTCTTTTCTCTAAAAGAGCTTCCAGTGTCAAACGAAGTTCCTGTTCGTTGTTCGGTCTCAACAAAGGACGGTTCGTGTCGTTGCCCAACTGTTTTATCAATTGTTCAACCGATGTTTCTATATAAATGATTATACCCGCTTGCTTGAGTTTGTTTATTGAATCAAAAAAACAAACCGTGCCTCCACCAAGCGACATCACGTAAATTTCACCCGCATGGTTGGTCATGAAATCAAGCAGAACATTGTTCTCTATTTGTCTGAAGTGATCTTCCCCCTTTTCGCTGAAAATAGTTGGAATTGTTTTTTTCTCATGTTGCTCGATCAGTTTATCAAGATCATAAAACGCGACCGACAAGTCATATGCCAATAATTTACCAATGGTAGTTTTACCACTTCCGGGCATTCCTGTAATAAAAACCGGTTTTTTCACGCGTAGAACTGATTAAGCATAAACGAAAATACAGTTTATTGTTTTATGATCGTTTTATTCCAGCTTCCCGTAGCTGTTTTAACAATTAAACAATATGAGCCGGCTCTTAAATTTTCATCTACGGTAAAATTAGTTTTGCCCGCCTGTATCGTGAACTTTTCACTATACATGATCTGACCAACCGAATTAATGATGAGCCATTGCGCATTCTCATTTTTGTTATTGATGAACGAAACGTTGAACATGCCCGTTGAAGGATTCGGATAAACATTCATTTCGCTCGCCAAAGGTTTAAACCCTGGTATATTCATATTTGTACAGGTTCCCGGTATATTTACATCAAGCCAAGCAAAACGGTCTCTGAACCATTGTTTCATTTCATCCACTTCGCCTTGATACGTTGCCGGTAATGGACTCGGATTTGGCCAAACATAAGCACCTAAAATAGGCCATGTTTCAAAATTGCGTGTTTGCCCCTCATTCAAATAAGCAGCTGTTGTATCTATGTAAACAAATAAATTGGTTGTATCCAAAACCGTTGCGCGCAATTGAGTATAAAAACATTTCAAATCGTTTTGCCACAAAGTGTCCAACATAAATTTATCCCACCAAAAAGGGACCTGCCAGGAATCACCACCGCAAACATCCCCGAATTTATAAGCCCATCCCGCAGGATTTTCACCTGAACAATAATTAGCATTTCTAAAACCAAGATCATAATCCCAAGGCGGACCGATTACAAGATTTTCATAGTCGTTTTGTTTGGTCTTATATAAATATGTGCTCAAGCGGTAACCGTCAACATTTTTTGAGACCTCATTTAAAATAAAATAATGAATGAACGACCACGCGTCAGCATACGCTCTCCAGCCGTTAATCATATCAGTTAATGGCAATGTTGCAAGGGCTGTTTCAAAACTGTCAACGTAACTTTGAATATACGCTTGTTGCTGCGGTTGTATTTCTGTTTCCTTTGGATATTCGTATTGGTAAAAAATGGTTTGTCCTCCCGGACTCACAGCAGGTGGATAAGGTGATGTCCATCCCGAACCACCGCTCCCGGTTGGTTTATCAATTTTAATAATATAACCTCCGGTCAATTGACTTCCCGTAGTGTCCTCCGGATTTAATTTTGCAATATCAAGTCTGTTTTTATCACGCTTAATTTTTTCCATGAGAATATATACACCTTGATAAACACTGTCAATAATTACTTCCACATATTCAGTCCTTGGGGCGTAATAACCAAAATCCCTGAATAATTTATATGCAAGGACATTGTTCATAAAACTTTTGTCGGTATAGCTTGCGCTTAAGATCCAGTCATGTTCACTTGGTAAGTTTATGAGCGTTGTGTCCAATTCAATTCCAAGGCTGTTGTAGGTTTCAAATCCGTATGATTTTTTAGGGAAAGAAGATGAGCTTGAGCCGCGAATTTCAATGCCTATTTTTCCACTGTACTGGAACGGATCTGTAAAATAATTTCGCACGCCAACTCCGTTGTAAATTATGCCCATATCAACGGTAATTTTTGGATCATCAACAATTGTTTGACTTCCGGTATTGATAACCACCAGAGGTAAATTGGACGATTCAAAAGGTGCAGAAGGCCCTGATGCGTTAGTTCCGAAATCAAGCAACCATGAAGTAAGTGTTCCCTGATCGGCCGGATAATTATCAAAAATACGCAGAGTCCATGTTCCGTTCCCGTTTTGACCATTGTTTACATTCCCTAAATTTCCCTGTGGTTTATATGTTCCTATAAAAGGTCCCCATCCGCTTAAAATGGATGTGGTTACCTGTTGATCAAAACAGGTTCCGCTGTAATTATCACTATCGCCACCGTTGCTGATGGTGATCGGAACATTGGTTCCATCGGGAGCAATTAAACGAATTTCCAGATCGGCATTCCATGTATGTGTAATATCAAAGCATACTTGTTTTAATCCAAAGTTGGTGTCGATCGTGGCAGGACTTAATCCGCTAACAACAATTGGAAAGTCAATATAGGTTATAGCATCATCAGGAATTAATCCACCGGCACCGGTAAATGTTTGTGATGAAACCTGAAAATAAAGACTAAAAGTTAAAAGAAAAGCGTATAAATTCTTCATATATATAAGTTAACATAAAGTTAACGAATATAATGAAGTTTTGACAGAAAATTTGATGGGTCAGAACAAACCGTTGATCTCGGCATCGATCATGGTTATGATCTTTCCAAGATCCTCTTTTTCAGTAGAAAATTTATTATTATCCACGTCAATGATCAATAATTTTCCGCGGTCATAAGTCGAGATCCATGCTTCGTATCGTTCATTTAGACGCTTCAAATAATCTAAACGAATGCTTTCCTCGTATTCACGGCCACGGCTTTGAATATGGTTTACCAATGTTGGAACGCTTGAACGTAAATAAATAAGTAAGTCTGGTGGTGCTATAAACGATTCCAATAAATTAAAAAGCGTAAAATAATTTTCAAAATCGCGGGTGGTCATTAATCCCATTGAATGAAGGTTGGGTGCAAAAATGTAAGCATCTTCATATATGGTACGATCCTGAATAAATGTTTTTTTCTTTTTGCGAATTTCCTGTATTTGATTGAAACGGGTATTTAAAAAATAGATTTGCAAGTTAAACGACCAGCGCTGCATATCATCATAAAAATCATTGATGTAAGGATTGCTTTCAACATCTTCGTAATGCGCTTCCCATTTATAATGTTTAGCCAGCAAACCTGTTAATGTGGTTTTACCTGATCCGATGTTTCCTGCTACTGCTATGTGCATACTTTGGTTTTTTGTGAGGATGGCTAAATTATAAGAATATACTTAAAATATTTTTTTTGTTGATAATTAATGATGGCTATGCTTAAAATGGTATTTTTACGCTAATGCAAACTGATATACTGGCTTTTGGTGCTCATCCTGACGACATTGAACTTTCGGCCTCCGGCACGATCGCGATGGCCATTGCTCAAGCAAAAAAAGTAGCCCTTGTTGATCTTACCCGTGGTGAACTGGGAACGCGTGGAAGTGCCGATTTAAGAGATAAAGAGGCGGCTACTGCCGCAAACGTATTGGGTATAGTTAAACGCGTTAACCTAGACCTTGGTGATGGCTTTTTTGAAATAAATCAAGAAGCATTAATTAAGGTGGTTGAACAAATTCGCCATTTTAAACCAAAGATCATTTTAGCTAATGCCATAAGAGATAGACATCCCGACCATGGCCGTGGTAGCGAATTGGTTTCACGTGCCGCATTTTTATCAGGTCTTATTAAGATCGAAACGAAGTGGGATGGCAAAATACAGGAAGCCTGGCGACCAAGGGCTGTGTATCATTATATACAGGATAATTTTATTGAACCAAATTTTGTAGTGGATGTAAGTGGTTTTGAGGAAATAAAAATGAGATCAATTGCTTGCTACAGCTCGCAATTTTATGATCCTTCATCAAAAGAACCCGATACCGCTATTTCAAGTCCCGAATTCATGGAACATATTCGCGCACGCATGACTCAAATGGGTCGCTACATAAACGTTAAGTCGGGCGAAGGTTTTACGGTCGACCGACCACTTGGCATAGCTAATCCATTGCTGTTCATCTAAAGATTTATTTTTAAACATTCTTGTATCCTGTCAGGCAAAAAGTATATTTGCAAACAATGGATAATTTTATTGTATCGGCTCGTAAGTACAGACCACAAACTTTTGACACAGTTGTTGGTCAGTCGAGCATAACCAATACGTTAAAAAGTGCCATTAAAAATAATCATCTCGCGCAGGCATTTTTATTTTGCGGTCCGCGTGGTGTTGGAAAAACAACCTGCGCCCGTATTCTTGCCAAAACAATAAATTGTTTTAAACGCACGCCCGAAACTGAAGCATGCGGTGTTTGCGATTCATGTGTTTCGTTCCAGGACGGCCAATCATTAAACGTTTTTGAATTGGATGCAGCCAGTCACAATGGTGTGGATGATATTCGTGTATTGAACGATCAGGTTCGCATGGCTCCGCAATTGGGCGAATTTAAAGTGTATATCATTGAT
This sequence comes from Flavobacteriales bacterium, assembly GCA_043752145.1. GTDB lineage: Bacteria > Bacteroidota > Bacteroidia > Flavobacteriales_D > UBA2798 > DASPJQ01. The sequence continues at coordinate 2,043 of JAYUZA010000470.1, read as the reverse complement.
GAGGTTCATATGTTGAGTACCGCAGCGTTCAATGCGTTTTTAAAAACATTGGAGGAACCGCCAAAGCATGCGATATTTATTTTGGCAACAACCGAAAAGCATAAAATTATTCCAACCATTTTGTCGCGTTGTCAGATCTTTGATTTTAGCCGTATTCAAATTATTGACATTGTAAAACAATTGGATAAAGTTGCCAAGAGCGAAACAATAAATGCCGAACCCGATGCCTTACATTTAATTGCGCAAAAGGCCGATGGGGGTTTGCGCGATGCACTTTCTATATTCGATCAAATTGTAAGTTTCACAGGAAACACAATTGTATATAAGGATGTAATTGAAAATTTAAATATTCTTGATTACGATTATTATTTTAAAATAACCGATGCCATTTTAAATGCAAGCATTAAGGATGCGCTGTTATTGTTTAATGAAATAATTGAGAACGGATTCGATCCACATAATTTTGTGGTTGGATTGATGGGACACATGCGGAATTTATTGATGTGTAAAGATCAGGCTACAATTAAATTATTGGAAGTAGGAGAGAACATTCAGGCAAAGTATAACAGGCAGGCTTTGGAAATTAGTCCGTTGTTAGCCTTGAACTGTTTGGACATGTTTGGCAAATGTGATGTCAATTACAAACAAAGCAAGAATCCGCGACTTCTTGTTGAAATAGCACTTATGCAAGCCTGTTCGGTTAACGAAGAGGCCAAAAAAAAAATCTAACCACGCTTACATAATGCCACCCGATGGCATTACCTTACTACCGCAGGTTACAGCCCCTGTTCGGCAGGTAGAGACAGCCAAATACAATTATGCTAAACCGCAAACTTCAAAACTTGAAAAGTTGAGCGGACCGGTATCGCAGGAAAAGCGAAAAGAAAACTTTGAACTTTTTTCAAAGGCCATTGGTATACCAAGCATCGCATCGCTTAAGCAAAAGGAAGAAAAATTACAGCAAGCTTCCGAATCCGGAATTGAGGTCATACTGCAACGCAACAATCCGTTTGATGCTCCAGCGTTTAAAAATTCATGGAACGAAATATGTGAACGCATAAAGGAAAAAGGTCGCGATAGTTTATATGCAACTCTTACCATGCGCGAACCTGAGATCGATTATTCGACCACTATTATTAAATTAAATATTGATAATAAAGTTCAGGAACAGGATATACAGCGTGAAAAACCATGGATTCTTGAAACGTTGCGCGATATGTTACAAAACGATCATATTGGTTTTGAAATAGTGCTTTCTGAAATTAACGCGGTAACCACACCGTATACCAACAAGGAAAAGTTTATGAAAATGGCCGAAAAAAATAAAGCGCTGCTTTATCTGGCCGAAAAGTTAAAGCTTGAATTGTGAAACGTTTTACGTTTGCATATATTTTCCTCATCATTTTAGTTTCGTGTCAAACACATTATAACCTTGATCCAAATCCCAAAGTAAATTACGTTGATGTATCAGGCGTTAAGCCCGATAGCGCCTTAACCGCTTACATTAGTCCGTTTAAAACAAAGCTTGATGCCGAAATGAATTCGGTGATCGGTTATTTGGGTGAGAATATGGAAAAAGGATTTCCCGAAGGTAAATTGGGAAATTTTGTTACCGATATATTTTATGAGATCACAAAGCAAAGATTAAAAGCGCAAGGAATTATCTTAACCGAAAGCAGTTCATTTTGTTTAATTAACAACGGTGGTTTACGTGTAAGTTTGCAACAGGGTAAAATTATAACCGGAAAAGCTTTTGAGTTGTTGCCATTTGAAAATACTATTTCATCAATTGTCTTGTCAGGCAAGGATATTCTTACGGGGCTGGCAAAGATCATTCTCGATAAAAAAGGTCAGCCGGTCTCACAAAACGTATTTATTGAATACAGTGGCGGTAAACTAAGTAAATTCTTGTTGAACGGAGTTCCTTTAGATTCAAGTGCTAAATACACGGTTATCACAAATGATTACATGGCCAATGGAGGCGATAATATGGAAATTTTCAAATCGGCAAAAGAAATTAAGCATTATCCCGAATTAAAATTG
>JAYUZA010000469.1:0-9831 GCA_043752145.1 Flavobacteriales bacterium | reverse complement strand
ATACATCGGCAAAATTAAAGTTGGCAAAAGGCGGAGCTACAAAAATAATTTGAAGCGAAGCTCCTACCGCATTACAATTGCCATTGTTGGTTGATGTTAGTGATAAAATAATAATACCACCCGATATCTCAGCAGCCGTTGGCGCATACTGTGCATTTAAAAGAGAATCGTTGGGAAGAAAACTTCCCGAACCACCTGACCATTGGCCCGTAGTGGTAGGACCTGTAACAATACCATTCAGTTGAATTAAGGATTCATTTGAACAGGCTATCATACTTGTTCCCGCATCAACAACTGGAGACGCTGTATACGTTACCAACATACTGTCTTTCGCAGAAGAGCATAATCCGTTACCGGTTGTTTCTAAATAAAGCGTGATAGTTCCTCCTGTAATATCAGTCGGACTTGGCGAATATGTTGTGTTAAGCGTTAAATTATCTGGCGAAAATATTCCCGTTCCCGAACTGGTCCATTTTCCTGTGCTGGTTATACCTGAAACAACTCCGTTTAAAGCAAGATCGGCATTGTTGGCGCAAAGCGAAACCGAAGCTGGTCCCGCGTCCGCATAAGGAATATTGGTAATGGTAATGGTCATTGAATCGGTTACCGGATTACATGAACCATAATTTGTTGAAGTTAATACAAGTGTAACGGTGCCCGCAGCTGTATCGGCTGAGGAAGGAATATAATCGGCATTGAGGGTAATATTATCGGGTACAAAAGTTCCTGAACCAAGTGTGCTCCAAATTCCTGTTGAAGAGCCACCGCTTACACTACCATTTAAACTTACAACTGCATTGTTACCACAAACGGTTTGATCGGCCGAGCCGTTCACAATTGGTGCAGGATTTACATAAAGCACAAGTGTATCGCGTTTTACCGGACAAGGACCCGATGAAGTTAGAATCAACGAGATCGGACTTACCAATGAATCTAACGGACTTGGTATATACGTATTTGTTAAGCTGGATGTTCCACTCGCGAAAGTACCGTATCCTGTACCGCCCCATGTTCCTGTTACCGAACCACCACCAACTACACCTGTCAAGGCTAAAGTTGTATTGGCGCAAATAGTATCGTCTAAACCGGCATCAACAAAGGGGTACGAATTAAATTCAGATAAATAAGCATGGCTGCTTCCTTTCGAATTTCGACCGTTAATTACGGCTAATCCAAAAACATCGCCCGAATTGGCCACCATGTTATAGCTGTTAAGAGGTACATTTATAAGTGAAAAATAGATCAAAGCGCTTTTAAAAGCTCCACCGGTTCCCGGAACCGTTTTGAATGCCGAAGCAGGAATTAATGTTGGGTTACCATTAAGCGTAAACATGCCTTCGAATCCGGTACGGGTATAAACCTTTACACCTAAAGAGTCACCCGAACTTCTTGTAAACGCAGTATTGTAAGTTCCCGCGCAATATACATTTGGTACCTGAGCACCACTTAAACTGCAACCATAACCTGACGCATGAAAAACATAAACTGGTTTTGATGTTTTAATATAATTTACTGTGTCAATTAAAACAAACTCATTTGTTTCACCCCAGTTGATCAATGTACTTGAAGTAGTGCTGCTGTATTTGGTTACAGTTGTACCATTTTGCGTGGCCATGATGTAAACACGTTCTCCGGTTGCTTTTCCTTTGTGAATAATAAAATCGGTTCCCGCATAATCAGCCGTTGTTATTTGATCGCCCATGGTACTTGAACATCCGTTGCTCATTGCGCCACTGTAAACAGTTACTGAAACAGGTTTATCAGACGAAACAATTGATCCGGATAAAGAAGTAGATGCAGAGACGGTGACATCACGTGCACTATAGGTTTGTCCCGCATTAAGTGTTACGCTATAGGTTACGTTGGCAGCATGACCGGTTACTGCGGTACGCGGTGTAATTAAAACAGTGGTTGCGTTTTGTGAAGCAACAATGTCAATTGAACAAAACGAAGCAGGTGTGGTAACGGCATTGTTCCAGAAATTTTGAAAAGGAGTATAAAAATTAGTTCCTAAAGCCTTTGTGCCTTTTAACGAAAACATTTCTTTATTATTGGCGGCTTTTAATTCGTAAAAAGCTCCGATAGGGGCTGTAGAGGTAATGTGTAAACCGTTATTTGAAACTACGTTAGCTGCAGGACTTTCAATTTGTGCAAGAAAAGGTGTGAGGTTAATGCTATCAACCGAGTTTGCAGGAATTACTTTTACGATGGGAACAAATGCTCCGAAAGCAGGCTCAGAAACCGTTACTGTTGCGCCAGTGCTGTAGGTGATGAAACGAAGGTAGATGGGAGAGTCTCCAATACCACTTGAGATTTCGGGTGCTGCAAACCAAAAATCAGTATCGATCTGCGACTGACCCGGTTTTGAAAAAAGCAAAAGAACTGTGAGGGTGGTAAGGCGTAAAAAATGGTTCATATCCTGTTATATAAATTTTTCAAAATTATTGTTATTAGCACTGATTATTAGCGTTTTTGCGGCAAAGGTAGTGAGTAAAAAACCATTGACCAAACATGTTAACTTTTTAGCTTTCAATTTCATAGTAGATCGTATTCAGTTATTTGACCAAAAATAGACATAACACACTGTCAATCAATATTTAATAAATTAAACCGGATCCGTGTCTGCCGTAATTTTTTGAACTCATTTCATTTTCGTAGGATGATTTTAAACATACTTTCATTCATCCATGACAGACGAGATCAATACTTTGAAAGTTGTATCTGTTAAGAGTCGAATATTACCAAACAATGGTTATGTATGATGAAATTATCAAATGAGTATGCAAAAAAAAATCCCCCACCTCCTTCGATGAACTCAGGATAGGTGGAGGATCTTACAATGATCTTGTAATGTTTATTTATTGCTTTCCAGCACAGGACCGTTTGGATCACCTTCTTTCACAACACGGAAGGCAGTTCTACGGTTTCGCTGATGCATTTCTTCAAATTTAGCTTTATCCGAAGTCTTTAACTTATCAATGTTATCACATTCGTGACCCGGTATAGGTTCGCTTTCACCTTTTCCTTGCGGTATAATATGGCTTTTCTTAATGCCTTTTCCAATCAAATAATCAACGCAACTTTGGGCGCGTTCCTGTGAAAGTTTTTGGTTGTAAGTATCACTTCCGCGACAATCGGTATGCGATTTAATTTCTACAATAAGGTTATCGTTCAAGGCTAAGAAATCGTATAATTTATCCAAAATTTCTTTTGATTTCGGACGTAAAGTAGCCTTATCAAAATCGTATTCAATTCCCGGAATTTCGATCTCACCCGATGGAATAGGCCGAAGGTAAAAATCCTGTTCAAGGTCGGCACTCTCGGTTAAACCTACCGTTGTGACGGTTGCCGCATCGGCAAAATACTTTACTTTTTGCGCTTTTAAGAACAATTCCTGGTCCTGTTGTAATTCGGTATTGTAATATCCTTTTTCATCAGTCGTTAAAAAGAAAGGCTCCATGTCACCCTTTACATCTTTAAATGTTACCAATGCATTTGGGATAATTTGTTCGGTTTCGGCATCATAAACATAACCACTTAATGTAAAGTGAAGGTTTGGTTTATTGAATGAATAAACACGGTTACAGTTTGGTTGAATGTCCAGTGTAGAATCGCAATTATTGCATTTTTTGCGATCGCTTGTAAAAAACCCGTTTACCTGCCCTTTATCTAAAATATAATGTTCATCATCGACAGGTGAATTGATAGGTGCTCCCAAATTTATTGGTGTTCCCCATGCATTATCATCTTCACTAAAATGCGATTTATATACATCTAAACCGCCAAATCCGCTATGCCCGCTGCTACTAAAGAACATGGTTTGCGACTGATAATGATAATAAGGTGTAGCTTCATCACCAACCGTGTTAAGAGGCGCTCCAACGTTTTCAGGAACTCCTAAATTACCGTCTGAATCAATTTTGCAAACCCAAATATCGAGTCCGCCTAAACCTCCCGGTCGGTCGCTCACAAAATATAAAGCTGTTTCATCAAGTGTAAGTGATGGTTGCATGGTACGGAAACCGGCCATGTTTATAGCGTCAATTCTAAATGGTTCCAACCACCTGCGGTTAAATAATTTGCTTACGTATATATTGCATTCGCTGTTGTCTTCGGGATTCCATCGTGTAAAATAAAATGTTGTACGATCAACAGCCATTGCACCGCCACCTTCGTTTTGATTACTGTTGATAGGACCAACCAAATGTTGTGGAGTTTCCCAACCGGCACCTTCATTTTCATTATCTGAAATGTAAAAATCGGTGGTTAAATAATCAACTTCTTTTTTCGAATCCGTTACATGATTACCTTTTCTGGCCGATGAAAAAATGATCGAATTATCGGTATAATAAGTAATGCCAGAAGCGGCTGAACCTTTATTGAAATTCGAATCCAACTCAACAACATTGATCCCTTCTTTAACGTTTTCATCGTTCTCGGCAAAAACACAACCTGCTTTGTTCAATTCGGCCATTTTAGCCTGCGCGGTCCCGCCTTCAGTAATGTATTCATCAAATTGTACTTCGGCTTCATTATACTTCGCATTATTCATTAAAGTAACACCGTAATAATATTTGGCATCGGGAAACACCGGTGTTTTGTTAGCAACGGCCATTGCGTAATATTTTTCGGCATTGGCATAATCGTGAAGCAAACGGTATGATTCAGCCAAACGGTGCAAAGCATAAACTTCGTTCGGATCACTGGTATTGATGTTAGCGTCTTTGCTGGTTTTTTTTGGTCCGTTATAGGACACGATTTCATAAGGGAAAGTCACATCATTTTTACCTGCCGAGCCAAAAAACAATTTTTTGTAGAAATATACAGCCGAGCCGTAATTGTGTTTTTTAAAAGCGTTATCACCCAACTCTATAAGTTCTTTACGGCTTTGCGAAAACACCGTAAGTTGAGTGAACGTTAGTAAAACAATTAATGTAAAAAATCTTCTGCTCATAATCGCTATATTTCCTTTGTTGTATTTGTGAATAGCTAATTTCATAAATCTCTTTTTGTTAAGTCAAAATGGTTAAACCTTAAAACATTCGCGGACACGTTTTAACCGGATTAGGGTCAAGTTTGCGGTTTATCCATGTAACCGAAAGTTCCAGACCTCCACGGTTGTTGGTTACGGTCTTTAAAGAAGAGGTATTGATGTCATAACTTAACAGGTAGGTAAACTTTCCATATTTCAATCCACCTTCAATAATGGCGGCATCTTTATTTCTGTAAGTCGGACCAAAGATCAAATACGCATCTGACTTCTTAAGGTAGTATTGTAAATGAACTGTTGTGGTGATCTCTGAAGCCTTTTTCTGATACATGTAAATGGCTTTCGGTAAGAACGAAATGCGTTCATTCACGTTTACCTTACAACCACCATGATACCACATGTGGAATGGTAAACGATTATCCTGACTGAAAAACGATTCTTTGGGTGTGTTTAAATGACGGAAAGATGCTCCGAAAAAAGGATTTAATCTTGCCGACTCTTTACCAAAATAATAAATTAGTCCGCCATAACTCGTAAAAATGAAGTATGAGTTAGTGGTTGTTGACTCATTGTTTGGTAAATTCGTGTCAAATCCACCACCACCATAAGGTGTAAACTGATCGCCAAATGTGAGTTTGTTCATGTCAACACTTTTTTGAAGTCCGCCAATTGCTAATCCTGCAGATATATGATGGTTGTTGTTTTTATCCAATTTAAAATCATACGCTGCCGAAATTTGCGGAGCAAATACATTGTAATTTCCGGCACCGGCCCTGAAATTGGCAATTTGAATTCCCAACGAAAGTTTCTTCCCTTTCAAAGGCATGTCGGCCGAAATTAAACCTGTTTGAAAAGGCTTTGTGGCAACAGCACTCCATTGGGTACGGTAATGACCGTGTATACGTATATTGCCTTTAAAAAGCCCTGTCATGGCCGGATTAAAATTAATAGGTGCTGCATCGTATTGCGACAAGTGAAAATCCTGTGCAACCAAATTTGACATGGCTAAAATTAATCCTGTTGTATATAAAAGTTTTTTCATTTTCTAATGCGGTATAAAATTTTTTTTAACGAACCAATGTAACATCACCTGATTTTTCGTGGAGCGTTCCGTCAGGAGTTGTAGCTCTCAATGTCCAAACAAATACACCTATTGGTTGCGGAGCTCCTTTATACGTTCCGTCCCAACCTGCGCATGTATGACCCGCACAATTGGCAGCATCACTGGTTTCGTAAACCAATTCTCCCCAGTTATTGTAAACTTTAAATTCCAGTTCGGTAAACACACCCCCAAACACAAATAACAAATCATTTCCACCGGTTCCGTTTGGTGAGAAACCTGTAGGTACGAAAGGAGGTAAGAAAATAATAACTTCTTTACGCGTAGTATCAACACAACCATTGGTGTCAATTACCGACAGGGTAACAATGTAAACGCCATAACCATCGTATGAGTAAGACGGGTTTTGAGTGGTTGATGATCCAATGCCATCACCAAAATCCCATGCCCATGAAACAACGCTTGATGAAGAACCGTCAACAAAATTTACCAACTCAAACGGACTTTGAAATTCGGGGGTGGCGGTAAAATCGGCTATTGGAGCAGGTAATACCGTTATTGATTGAGTTAAAGAATCAATACAACCCTGAGCTGAAGTTACTACAAGTGTAACACTATACGTTCCGCTGGCAGGGTATTGGTGATTTGGATTTTGAACCGTTGAAGTTCCTCCGTCACCAAATGTCCAATCCCAATTTGTAAGGGTTGAACCCGTAACGGTTGAATTATCATCGAAAGGTGTTCCACCTTGTAAGCAAGGTGTGACATTTGCAAATGCAGGATTTGGTAAATAATCAACTATAACGTTTTGAGTCAAGGTGTCGACACAACCATTGTTTGAAGTCACGACCAAACCAATGGTTTGATTTCCTTCGGTTGCAAAAGTAAATACCGGATTTGTTGTTGTTGAGAATGAAACTCCTGAATTTAACCAGCTATATCCTGAAATTCCACCAACTGCTGTGGATGTATTTACAAAAGTAGTGGGTAGTCCGAAACAAACCTGATCGAACGTATATGCGGGAACGGGTGAAGGAATAACAGCAACATTAAACGTATCGCGTTGTGCCAAACATCCACCGTTATTTGATGTAACAAAAATAAACATAACGTTTCCGGCAATGGCGTCACCGGGGCCGGGAAGATAGGTTGGTGTAGTCGTTGATGTTAATATGCTGTCGGGCGAGTAGGTCCCGTCTCCTCCAATAGAAGTCCAGTAACCCGAGCCAGTTGAGCTAACCGCACTTAAAAGCAAAGGTTGTCCGGTACAAATGGTGTCGTTAGCGGTTATAGACATTGTTGGTGGTTGATAAAAACACATTTGCATAGTATCGGTAACAGGTAAGCAATTTGCGTTAATGGTCGTGCTTAAGTAAAAGAAGATACAACCTGCAGCGGTATCGGCTGCACTTGGTAAGTAAACAGCGTCAGTATCACTATTATTAGGCACAAACGATCCGGTACCTGTCGTTGACCAGGAAATTCCACCGGCTACGGTATAACTACCATCAAGCTGAACGTTAGTTGTATCACGACAAACAGAAATATCGGCACCTGCATCGGCTGTTGGTCCTGTCACAAATGTTATGGTTACCGAGTCAAATGCAGAAGGACACATGCCGTTACCTGTTGTGGTTAAGATCAAATATAATGGTCCGCCACCGGCAATTTCGGCAGCAGAAGGCGTATAATCGACTACTAAATTTGTTGGACTTGGCGGACTGAAAACACCGCCCGACCAATTAACCCAAAGGCCACCGGCTGCATTGGCAATTGAGCCATTAAGTGTAACAGTAGGATTGTTTAAACAAGAGCTTAGATCGGGTCCGGCATTGGCTACCGGCATTCCCTGAACAAAAAATGGTTTAATAACAGTGTCCTTACAACCAACTTGTGTATTAATTGCTAATTGAACGTTGAAAGTTCCTGCTGTACCAAAAAAGTGGGTTGGTGATGGTAAAACGGAAGTTCCCCCGTCATCAAAATCCCAGTTCCATGAAACTACCGGGTTTCCCGGGGTACCGCTTGAAGCATCGGTAAAGTTTACGGTTGAATTTATACAAACCGAGTCAACGGCAGTATAATCAGCTGTTGCAAGATCAACACAAATATTCTTGTACGCAGTGTCGGCACATTTTGTATGGGGTTGTGTAACCAACATAACATCGTAACATTGATAAAGCGAAGGATACGTATGTGTTGGTGTTGTATTATTGCTCGTATCACTAGCCAAAAGATTAGGCGAAGCAATATCAAAATCCCAGAGGAAAGTTGTTGTTGGTCCGAAAGAGCTAAGATTCGAGAAAGTCACAGTGTAATCACCATCGCATGAACTTGACTCACCAATAACAGGTAAAATAGGAGGAGGGCAACTCACGACATTGAACTGGAAATCGCGGTAAATTGAGCTGATCAATACACCGTCACGATACTCGCTGCATTGTACACCGGCAGCAAATCGGCCTATATCAGGCGGAATACCATGAATAGTACCATCGGGGTCGAGTGTTAAACTTGTGGCTCCACTAACGTCCAGGGGATTGGTTGCACTAAAAGGCGGGATCCACCCAACAAAAACAAAGTTTGGACTACCTGCGGTAAATGTTATAGCCCACGGAGCAGGATCGGTATAGTCAAAATCACTGAAAGGCGTGTAGAACGAATAAACCAATGAATCACCGTCAATATCTGTTGCGCCATGATCAAAATCGATATCAAATCCCTGGCAAATAAAAACCGGGGGAGGTTGTTTCCATTGAGGGGAACTGTTGGTGAGCAATAAAGTGTTATCGGGTACTTTGCAATAAAAACCTTCGCCACCATTGCCAGGACCTGAGCCACCCGGATTAACAAGGTTTGATACCGCTGAATTTCGACAACAGGTTTCAAAATATAAATGATATCCGCCCGGAATTGGTGGCATGGTATTTACCACCGCGGTAAAAATACCTTGTTCAATTTCGGTACAGGCCGGATTTGCTGCGCATGAGTCGATGTAAGGAGAAACAAGGCTCAACTCAATACGGTTTACCGTAATACTTTGATAAAATGCTCCGGTACTTCCGAAATACATATCAACACGGGCAGTATTTTGAAGCGCCACGTGCACATCACAAGCATCGGCTGCGCGATATAAACGAAGGTTAATACGGTAAGAGCTTCCGCCAAGATGTTCGTAAGTGAGTGAACCTCCAACAATGTGTGTGGACTGACTGGTTAACGTAAAAAGACTTAGCGAAAGAAAAAGTAAAAATTTCTTCATAACCTGTTTTGTTTTCTTCTGTTATTATTTTTTTTGTAAAAGGCAGATAAATAACCCTGATCTGCAATTCAACACCACTGCAGGTAAAGCCATTTCAATCTGTAAATATAATGAGGAATTTTTTATCTACGCAAAACTTTAATTCATTAACTATTTTGGGGGATTCAGGGGAAATTTATAACTTAGTCGCTTATTTTAATAGTATCAAATGAGAAAACTTCTACTGTTTCTAGGTGTTTTAACCTTAAATCAGGCAAATTCCCAAATAAATGTGCTTTGGGAAAGCAGGTTTAACGGAATTGATAATAATATTGAGCGTGTAGCCGACATGTATGTTGATGCTTCGGGTAATGTGTTCGTTACAGGTTCTTCTTACAGCTTAGCGACTGGTTTTGATATTGTTACAATAATGTACAACAGTGCTGGTGTGCAACAATGGATTTCAACTTTTAACGGTGCCGGGAATGGTACCGATAATGCTTCGGGTATTGCTGTTGATGTAAGCGGTAATGTTTTTGT